>JBKBSH010000136.1:0-5878 GCA_046291795.1 Burkholderiaceae bacterium
CGCGCTCGCCGCCGCGAGGAACGCGCCGAGGCGAAACGGCAGAAGTCCCGGGCGCTCGACGAAGGTGCCTTCCGGGAACACCAGCAGTGAACGACCCTGCCTGACCGCTTCGGCCATCCGGTTCGCGTCCTCGACGCTGCGCTTGACATCGAAGCGTTCGACGAACTCCGCGCCGAGCCGCGCGAGACAGGTGCCGGCGATCCGCTGCGCCTGCAACTCGCGCTTGGCGACGAACGCGTACGGGCGCGGCAGTGCGGCGACCAGCACGATGCCGTCGACGTAGCTCGCATGGTTGGCGACCAGCACGCAGGGGCCGGCCGGAAGACGCTCGATCCCGCGCACCGCCAGCGGCACGCCGGCCAGCCGGAACAGCAGCCGCGCGCCGGTACGCCCGATCTTCCATGCGGCGGCCGGCGCCCGTGCGAACAGCGTGAGCAGCCACACCGGCGGGGCGATCAGCCCGAACGCCGTCATCGCGCGCAGGCCGAACCCTGCCGCGCCGAGCGCACTGATCGCCTGCCGCAGCCGCAGCGCGGCCGCGCCCAACGCGAGCCGCAGCACCTGCCAGCGCAGCGCGCGCGCCGGCGCGTTCAGACGACCCTGCTCGTACAGCGCACGACAGGCCGCGCGGCGGATCTTGCCGCTCGAGGTCTTCAGCACCGCGTGCGGCGGCGCCAGCACGACTTCGTCGGGCGGCTCGCCGATCGCGTCGAGCACCGCGCGCGCGATCGCTGCGTGCAGGCGTGCGCGTTCCCGCGCATCGGCGGCGCGGACCTCGGCCAGCACGACCAGTCGTTCGGTGCCGCGCTGCGGATCGGGCGCACCGAACGCGGCCACGCATCCTTTGCGCACGCCTTCGACGGCGCCGACCGCGTTTTCGATTTCCTCCGGGTACAGGTTGCGGCCGCCGCGGATGATGATGTCCTTCACGCGCCCGGTGACGTAGACCTCGCCGGCGGCGACGTACGCGCGGTCTCCGGTATCGAGCCAGCCGTCGCGAAACAGCCGCGCCGTCTCCCGCGGATTGCGGAAGTAGCCCTGTGTGGCCGAAGGCCCGCGGAACTGCAGGTGTCCCTCGATGCGTTCCGCGACTTCGCGGTCGGCGTCGTCGACGATGCGGATCGCGTGCCCCGGCAGCGGCCGACCGCACGAGACGAAGCGCAACGCGGTCGCATCGTCGGCGGCCGCGGGCAGCGCGCGACCGCTGCGCGTGAACGCATCGCGCTGCACGCGGTCGACGAGCGGCCCGCGGAGAAGCGGCGGAAAGAGCAGCCCGACCGACGCCTCGGCCAGACCGTAGACGGGCGTGATCGCTTCGGGGTTGAAGCCGCAGCGCGCGAAGCGCTGCGCAAAGCGCGCGAGCGTGTCGGGATTCACCGCTTCGGCGCCGTTGAACGCGAGCCGCCAGCTCGACAGGTCGAGCCCGGCGAGCTCCGCGTCGTCGATGCGCTTCACGCACAGCTCCCACGCGAAATTCGGACCCGCGGACAGCGTGCCGCGCCAGTCGTGAATCGCCCGCAGCCAGCGCGACGGTTTCGACAGGAACGCCAGCGGCGACATCACCACGAGCGGACAGCCGACGTACAGGGTGCCGAGAAAGGCGCCGATCAGACCCATGTCGTGATAGAGCGGAAGCCAGCTGACGAAGACGTCGCGCGGGCTCGCTTCGAGCGTGCGCGCCATCGCGCGGATGTTGGCGAGCAAATTGGCGTGCGTGAGCGCCACGCCCTTCGGACTGCCCGTGCTGCCCGACGTGTACTGGATCAACGCGATGTCGTCCGCTCGCACGGCCACCGGCGTGAACGCACCGCCGCGTTCGGCGAGCGCCTGCGGCGTGACCACGCGGCGCAGCCCCGGCACGCGCGCCTGCAGCAGCCGCGCGACCACCTTCGCCTCGGGCACCGTGACGAGGATCGCCGCCTGTGCGTTGGCGAGGATGCCCGCGTGGCGCAGCACGTGCTCCTCGAGCTGCGAGGCGCGCGCGGGCGGGTAGATCGGCACCGGAATACCGCCGGCCAGCAGAATGCCGAGGTACACATCGAAGTACTCGGGCGAGGTCGGCAGCATGATCGCAACGCACTGCCGAGGCTCGACCCCCGCGCGTTGCAGTCCGGCGGCGATCGCCGCGGCACCGTCGGCAAGCCGGCGAAAGCTGATCGGGGCGACCGCGTCGTCCGCGAGATACGTGACCTGAGTCCGCTCCGCGTGCGCAACGAGATGCCAGTCGAGCACGTCGAGCAACGTGTGTGCGGCGGCCGGCTCGCCCGGTTCCGCCACCGGCGCGGCGGCCGGCTGCGCTTCGGCGGCAGCCACTGCACGCTCGCGGCGCGGCGCCGCGCGCCCTTGTGCGGCGAGCACCGCGTCGAGCAGCGCGCCGACGGTCTCGGCGCTCGCGAGCGTTTCTTCTGGAAGATCGACGCCGAACTCGCGCTCGACGCGCAACAGCAGCTCCATTCGGCCCAGACTGTCGAACGCGAGGTCGCGGTCGAGGCTCGCCGCGAGCGTCACCTGCGGCAAAGGCGCGTCCGGCCGCAGGTCGCGCAGCGTGGCCTCGACGATCGCGAGCAGTTCATGCTCGATCGCGCGGTTCCGATTCGCCGCGAGCGTGTCCATGCTTTCCGGCTCCGGTTGCAGCGCGGTCCGGCCGCGTCCGGCATGCAAGCTTGCGCCGGCAACCGAGGTCGGCGATGACTTCGGTCAACGGCCGCACCTGCAGCGCCGCGCAATCGGGATTGTCACCGATCGGTCAGGCCGGGCTGACGGGCGTCAACCGGCGGCGATTCGACCCGCCGACCGAACGCGTCGGCCTCCTACACTCGACGCCGGCCCGGGCGAGTCGCGGCTCGCACGCGGGGTGCAAGACCATGAACGACGAAGCGAAAGCGCTCCCCTCCGCCGCAACGACGTCGCCGTCCGACGGTGCCTGGCACGCGCAGTCCGCCGAGACGGTGCTCGCGGCGCTCGGCACACCTGCCGGGGGACTCGCGGCCGACGAAGCTGCGCGCAGGCTCGCGCGGTTCGGCCGCAACGAGCTGCCTCCGCCGGCCCGACGCAGCGCTCTGATGCGCTTTCTTCTTCAGTTCGACAACCTGCTGATCTACGTGCTGATCGCCGCCGGCGCGGTGACGCTCGCGCTCGGCCACTACACCGACTCGGCGGTGATCTTCGGTGTCGTGATCGTCAACGCGGTCATCGGCTTCATCCAGGAGGGCAAGGCCGAACGCGCGCTCGAGGCCGTTCGTGCGATGCTCGCGAGCCGCGCGATGGTGCTGCGCGAAGGCGAGCGCCGCGAGATCGCCGCCGCCGAAGTCGTTCCCGGCGACCTCGTGCTGCTCGCCTCCGGCGATCGCGTACCGGCCGACCTGCGCCTGGTCCGCGCCAAGAACCTGCGTATCGACGAGGCGGCGCTGACCGGCGAGTCGGTCCCGGTCGACAAGGACGTCCACGCCGTCGCCGCCGACGCCGTCATCGGCGACCGCCGCTCGATGGCGTACTCGGGCACCGTCGTGACCTACGGGCAGGCCATGGGCGTGGTCGTCGCCACCGGTGCGCGAACGCAGATCGGCCGCATCGGCACGCTGGTCGCGGGCGTCGAGGAGGTCGTCACGCCGCTGACGCGCAAGCTCGACCAGTTCGCGCGCCGCATCACCGTGTTCATCGTGATCGGTGCCGCGTTCGTGTTCCTGTTCGGTCACTACGTGCGCGACTTTCCCGCGATCGAGATCTTCCTCGCGGTCGTCGGGCTCGCGGTGTCGGCGATCCCCGAAGGCCTGCCCGCCATCGTCACGATCACGCTGGCGATCGGCACCACGCGGATGGCCCAGCGCAACGCGATCGTGCGGCGGCTGCCCGCGGTCGAGACGCTCGGGTCGGTCACCGTGATCTGCACCGACAAGACGGGCACGCTGACGAAGAACGAGATGACGGTCGTTCGCGTGCTGCTGCCGGCGCGCGCGCTCGACGCAACCGGCGTCGGCTACGCGCCCGAAGGCGGGTTCGAACAGGACGGCGGGCCGATCGATCCGGCCGATGCGAACGATCTGCTCGAATTCGCGCGCTGCGCGCTGCTGTGCAACGACGCGGCGCTGCGTCACGCCGATGGCGCCTGGCAACTCGCGGGCGATCCGACCGAAGGCGCGCTGCTCGCGCTCGCGCTCAAAGCCGGACTCGACGCCGACGCCGAACGCGCCGCGGCTCCGCGCATCGACGAGATCCCGTTCGAGTCCGAGCACCGCTTCATGGCCACGCTGCACCACGATCACGCGGGCCACGCGCGGGTGTACCTGAAGGGCGCGCCCGAGCGCGTGCTCGAGCTGTGTGCGGCGACGGCCGACGGCGCGCCGCTGGACCGGACGCGCTGGGACGCCGCGATCGACGAGGCGGCGCGCGCCGGCCAGCGCGTGCTCGCGCTGGCGACCTGCGAGATGCCGAGGGAAACGAGCGCGTTGTCGATGGACGACATCGCGCCGCGCTTCGCGCTGCTGGGGCTGGCGGCGATGATCGATCCGCCGCGGCCCGAGGCGATCGAAGCGATCGCCGAATGCCGGTCCGCCGGCATCGCGGTCAAGATGGTCACCGGCGACCACGCCGCCACCGCCGCGGCGATCGGCGCGCAGCTCGGGCTGCGGCACGAAGCGACGCTGGAGGGCCGCGAGATCGAGACGCTCGACCAAGCGCAGCTCGCACGGCGCGTGGCCGAGACCGACGTCATCGCGCGCGCCAGCCCGGAGCACAAGCTGCGGCTCGTCGCCGCGCTGCGCTCGTCCGGCAGACCCGGAGGCGAGATCGTCGCGATGACCGGCGACGGCGTCAACGACGCGCCGGCGCTGAAGAGCGCCGACATCGGCGTGGCGATGGGCCGCAAGGGCACCGACGCCGCGAAGGAAGCCGCCGACCTCGTGCTCACCGACGACAACTTCGCGACGATCGAGCACGCGGTCCGCGAAGGGCGCACGATCTTCGACAACATCAAGAAGTCGCTGCTGTTCATCCTGCCGACCAACGGCGGCGAGGCGGGCGTGATCCTGCTGGCGGTCTTTCTGGGGCTCGCGCTGCCGGTCACCGCGGCGCAGATCCTGTGGATCAACATGGTCACGACCGTGACGCTGGCGATCGCGCTCGCTTTCGAGCCGGCCGAGCCGGGCGTGATGCAGCGGCCGCCGCGCCCGCCCGCCGAGCCGCTGATCACGAAGCTGCTGCTGGCGCGCGTCGTCTACGTGAGCCTGCTGATGGTCGCCGTCACGTTCGCGGTGTTCGAATGGGAGTTGGCGCGGGGTTCGTCGCTCGAGACCGCGCGCACCGCGGCGGTCAACATGCTGGTGGTCGGCGAACTCGTGTACCTGTTCAACTCGCGCCACTTCGTCGCGCACTCGCTGGCGCGCGACACGCTGACCGGCAACCCGGTCGCGTTCTGGGCGTCGGCGGGGCTCGTCGCGCTTCAGCTCGCGTTCACCTATGCACCGCCGCTGCAGGCGCTGTTCAAGACGACCCCGCTGGACGCGGCGGCCTGGTCGCTGATCTGGGGGCTTGGGCTCGCCAAGTTCCTTGCGGTCGAGGCGGAAAAGGCCATTTTGCGACGCTTCGGCGTGCAGCGCCTGTAGACGGCGTGTGCAGACGGCGCAAAGAGGCTAAAGTGAACGGCATGAAGCGATCGTTCCCGGCCCGACTCAAGCGCCTGCTGTTCGCTGCGCTCGCGGCGTTCGGCTTCGCCGCGCTGCTCGCCGCGCAGCAACCCGCCGCCGACCGGCTCGTCGTCGTGCTGCGCATCGAAGGGGTGATCGGACCGCCGACCGCCGACTTCGTCCACCGCGGGATCGAGAAGGCGCACGGGCGCGGCGCGCGGCTGGTCGTGCTCGAGATGGACACCCCGGGCGGGCTC
>JBKBSH010000137.1:0-4314 GCA_046291795.1 Burkholderiaceae bacterium
GCCGAAGTGCGTTCCGAAGTAGTTGCGGTTGTACGGCCGCAGCGGCATCTCGACGACGATCTCGCGGAAGTCCGCGGCGATGCGCTTGACCCGGATGCCGGCGCCGAGGAACGGCGGCCACAGGTTCATGCCGACCTTCAGCACCCACGGGGGCATCTTGCGTGCCATGCGCGAAGTCTAGCGGCGCGGGCTTGTTATCCTGCGCGGCCATGAAAGCGACGACTGCCCGCGCGCTCGGTCATCTGCGCGTGCTCGACCTCACGCGCGTGCTCGCCGGTCCCTGGTGCACGCAACTGCTCGCGGACCTGGGCGCCGACGTGATCAAGATCGAACGACCGGGCGCCGGCGACGACACGCGCGGCTGGGGGCCGCCCTATCTGAAGGACAGCCAGGGACACGACACGACCGAAGCCGCGTACTACCTTTCGGCGAACCGCGGCAAGCGCTCCGTGACGATCGACATTTCGAAGCCGGAAGGCCAGCGGCTCGTGCGCGAGCTGGCATGCAAGTCGGACATCGTCGTCGAGAACTTCCGCGTCGGCCAGCTCGCCAGGTACGGCCTCGACTACGCATCGCTCGCCGCGTCGAATCCGAAACTCGTTTACTGCTCGATCACCGGTTTCGGCCAGACCGGACCGTACCGTGAGCGCGCCGGCTATGACTTCATCATCCAGGGCATGGGCGGCTTCATGTCGATCACCGGCGAGCGCGACGATCTGCCCGGCGGCGGCCCGCAGAAAGCCGGCGTGGCGATCAGCGATCTGATGACCGGGATGTACGCGGCGGTGGCGATCCTCGCCGCGCTCGCGCACCGCGACGCGACCGGCCAGGGCCAGTATCTCGACCTCGCGCTGTTCGACACGATGGTCGCGATGCTCGCCAACATGAACATGAACTACCTGGTCACCGGCAAGGCGCCCGGCCGCGCGGGCAATGCGCATCAGAACATCGTCCCGTACCAGGTGTTCGCCGCAGCCGACGGCCACGTCATCATCGCCGTCGGCAACGACGGCCAGTACGCGAAGTTCTGCGAGATCGCCGGCCATCCCGAGCTCGCGACCGATCCGCGTTTCGCGAGAAACGCCGACCGCGTTCGCAATCGCGCCGTGCTGGTGCCGACGCTGGAACGGATCGTTCGCGCGCGGCCGGTCGCGTTCTGGACCCGCGAGCTCGAAGCGGCGGGCGTGCCGTGCGGGCCGATCAACTCGATCGCGCAGGCGCTCGCCGATCCGCAGATCGTCGCGCGCGGACTGCGCGTCGATCTGCCGCACCCGCTCGCGGGCAGCGTGCCGCTGGTCGGCAACCCGATCAAGATGTCGGCCACCCCGCCCGCTTACCTTCGACACCCGCCGCTGCTGGGCGAGCACACCGAAGAGGTGCTGCGCGAACTGGTCGGCTGCTCCGAGCACGAGATCCGGGCGCTTCGCGAGGCCGGAACGATCTGATCCGGCCGACCGTCTTCACCCGCTGGTTCGCCATTGCCAAGCTGTCGCCGCGGGTTCGCCGCACCGGCGAACGCGCGGCCCGACGGCCAGGGCAGGCGCAAACGCCTTCGAGCGGCTGCGTCCGCTATGCTGCGCATCGCTTTGCAACGCAGCGGCGAAACCCGGGCAATGGCACAGCAGACGATTCACTTCCGCATCGAAGGCGTGGTGCAGGGTGTGGGATTCCGCGACAGCATGTGCGAGGTCGCGCAGCGCCTGCGACTCGACGGCTGGGTGAGAAACCGCAGCGACGGATCGATCGAAGCGGTCGCACGCGGCACGCCGGCGGCGTGCGAATCGCTGCTCGCGTGGGCGCGCCGCGGTCCGCCGACTTCGAGGGTCGACCGAATCGACACGCGCCCCGCGACACTCGAAGAGGAAGCGCTCGTCGCCCCCGGCTTCCGCCGCCTGCCGACGCGCTGAACCGACGCGGCGCGCCCGCGAAGCCGGCCGCGCCGCGCTCGCTACCGTCAAGCGCGTTCGTTGCGCACACGCAAGAGCTGCGCGTACGCAAACGCGGTCGCCGCGCCGAACACGACGTTGTTGAAGATCGTCACGCCGTGCCTCAGCTCGGCGAACCACGGAAACCACAGCGTGAAGACGTGGTAGTTCAGCGCGTACAGTGCGAGCCCGAAGAGCGCGCCGACCGCGGTGGTCGGCACCAGACGCCAGCGCAGCGCACCGGTGTCGCCGCGCGAAAGCAGCAGCGCGAGCACCGCGCCGTACACGAGCGCGAGCGCAAAGTGAACGAGCAGCGCAACGATCAGAACCGGCAGATCGAAGGTGTCCCGCGCCTGCAGCGCACCGGAACCGAGCACGATCGCGCCGCTCATGTTCATCCAAGTCCACAGATTCTCGCCGGTACGCAGCGGCGTCCACAGCGCCTGCATCAGCAAGTACGCCACGCCGCCGATCAGCCCGGCGGCGAGCGCCGAGCGCCAGGCGATCGATCTGAATCCCGCCGGAAAGCTCACGATGGATTGAGTCATCTTTCCCTCCTTTGGAGTCGCCACACCGCGCCGGCATTCGGCGCCTGCCCGCTTGGACGCGACGGATGCCGGCCCTGTTCCCCCAAGCGCGGGCTGCGATGCAGCGCTTTGCACGGCGCGCGCACCCGCGGCCGCGTCTTTTCCGGTTTAATTCCGCCTCGCGACATGATGCGTCGATCGAACGAGGAGGAGACGTCGCCGTGAAATCCCGCCGCACGCTGTGCGCTTCGCTGCTCGCCTGCATGGCGCTGCCCTTCGCTGCCGCTGCACAGCAAACCGCGTATCCGACCAGGCCGATTCGGCTGATCGTGCCCTACCCGCCCGGCGGGCCTCTCGACACCGCGGCGCGCGCGCTCGCAGAGCGCGTCAAGGACTCGCTCGGAACGATCGTCGTCGAGAACCGCGCCGGTGCGGGCGGCAACATCGGCGTCGATCAGCTGGCGAAGTCCGCGCCCGACGGCTACACGATCGGCATCGGCGCGGTGGCCACGCACGCGATCAACCCGTGGCTGTTCGCCAGACTGCCGTACGACCCGATCAAGGACTTCGCGCCGATCACGCTGATCGCGCACGTGCCGAACGTGCTGGTGATGCCGCCGGAGACCGCCGCGAGGTACGGCATCGATTCGGTGCGCGACCTGATCGACCGTGCGCGCAAGAATCCCGGGCGGCTGAATTACGCGTCAGGCGGCAACGGCAGCGCCGGGCACATGGCCGGCGAACTGCTGAAGTCGATGGCGCGCATCTCGATCGTTCACATCCCGTACGCGGGCGCGGCACCCGCGCAGCTCGGACTGCTCGCCGGGCAGACCGAGCTGATGTTCGACAACCTGGCCTCCGCCGCGCCGCAGATCCGCGCCGGCAAGCTGCGCGCCTTCGCGGTGACGACCGCCGCGCGCGCGGCGAGTTTCCCGGACCTGCCGACGATGGCCGAAGCCGGCGGCAAGGAGCTCGCCGGCTTCGACGTGAGCACGTGGTTCGGCGTGTTCGCACCGGCCGGAACGCCGCCCGCGATCGTCGAACGGCTCGGCGATGAATTCCGACGCGCGCTCGCAACGAGCGAGATGCGCGAACGGCTCGCACGCATGGGCGCCGAGCCTGCGCCGACGACGCCGTCGGAGTTCGCCGCGTTCGTCCGCAACGAGCTCGCCAAGTACGAGAAAGTCGTCAAGTTCTCGGGAGCGAGAGTGGATTGAGAAGACTTATAAGAAAAGAAAAGCCGGCCGTATACGGCGTGCAATTGCCAGTGGAGACAACGTGAAAATCAGAAACCCGAAAAACTTCTGGTCGGGCGTGATGTTCCTCGCGCTCGGGCTGGGATTTGCGCTGTTCGCGCAGAACTACGACATGGGGACCGCGC
The DNA here is from genome assembly GCA_046291795.1 of Burkholderiaceae bacterium. Lineage (GTDB taxonomy): Bacteria > Pseudomonadota > Gammaproteobacteria > Burkholderiales > Burkholderiaceae_F > DSNY01. The sequence goes on from JBKBSH010000137.1 coordinate 3,834, forward strand.
AGCGGATGGGACCGGCGTACTTCCCGACGGTGCTCGGCGCGCTGCTGGCGCTGCTCGGGCTCGGCATCGCGATCGGCGGGCTGGCACGCGAAGGGCACGACGGCAAGATCGACCGCTTCCACTTCGGACCGATCGCGTGGATCATCGGCGCGATCGTCGCGTTCGGCGTGCTGCTGCGGCCGGCGGGTCTCGTCGTCGCGCTCGTCGCGCTGGTCACCATCTCGATGTTCGGCAGCCACGAGTTCAAGTGGAAAGAGGCCGCCGCGGTCAGCGTCGTCATGGGCGCGATCGTCTACCTGGTCTTCATCTACGGGCTGAAGCTCACGATCCCGGTGTGGCCGGCCTTCATCGAGAACTAGGCCGCGGCGGAGACGACGATGGACCTCATCAGCAACCTCGCGCTCGGCTTCACCACTGCGCTGACACCGATCAACCTCGTGTACGCGTTCGTCGGCGTGCTGGTCGGCACGCTGATCGGCGT
>JBKBSH010000137.1:4414-5877 GCA_046291795.1 Burkholderiaceae bacterium
GGCTTCACCACTGCGCTGACACCGATCAACCTCGTGTACGCGTTCGTCGGCGTGCTGGTCGGCACGCTGATCGGCGTTCTGCCCGGCATCGGGCCGATCGCCACGCTGGCGATGCTGCTGCCGACGACCTACGCGCTGCCGCCGACTTCGGCGCTGATCATGCTGGCCGGCATCTACTACGGCGCGCAGTATGGCGGCTCGACGACGGCGATCCTGGTCAACCTGCCGGGCGAGTCTTCTTCGGTCGTGACTTGCATCGACGGCTACCAGATGGCGCGCAAGGGACGCGCCGGCGCTGCGCTGGCCGTCGCCGCGCTCGGTTCGTTCTTCGCCGGAACGGTTGCCACGCTGATCGTCGCCGCGCTCGCCGGCCCGATGGTCGAGTTCGCGTTCAAGTTCGGCCCCGCCGAGTACTTCTCGCTGATGGTGCTGGGACTGATCGGCGCGGTCGTGCTGGCGTCGGGTTCGCTCGCCAAGGCCATCGCGATGATCCTGCTCGGCCTGCTGCTCGGCCTGGTCGGCACCGACGTCAATTCGGGCGTCGCGCGCTTCTCGTTCGACATCCCCGAACTCACGGACGGGATCGGCTTCGTCGCGATCGCGATGGGCGTGTTCGGTTTCTCCGAGATCATCGCCAACGTCGAGAAGCGCGAACACCGCGAAGTCTTCACCGACCGCGTCGGTCGCCTGTGGCCCAGCGGCGACGAGTTCAGGAAGGCCGCTCCGGCAGCCGTGCGCGGCACGCTGCTCGGCTCGATCCTCGGCGTACTGCCCGGCGGCGGCGCGCTGCTGTCGTCGTTCGCCTCCTACACGGTCGAGAAGAAGATCGCGAAAGACCCGTCGGAGTTCGGCAAGGGTGCGGTGGCCGGAGTCGCCGGTCCCGAGTCGGCCAACAACGCCGGCGCGCAGACGTCGTTCATCCCGATGCTCACGCTCGGCATCCCGCCGAACGCGGTGATGGCGCTGATGATCGGCGCGATGACGATCCACAACATCCAGCCCGGTCCGCAGGTGATGGCGAGCAACCCCGCGCTGTTCTGGGGGCTGATCGCGTCGATGTGGATCGGCAACCTGATGCTGGTGATCCTGAACCTGCCGCTGATCGGGCTCTGGGTGCAGCTTCTGAAGGTCCCGTATCGCTGGCTCTACCCGGCGATCCTGGTGTTCTGCTGCATCGGCGTGTATTCGATCAACAACAACACGTTCGACGTGTACATGACCGCCGCGTTCGGCGTGGTGGGCTACGTCTTCTACAAGCTCAAGTGCGAGCCGGCGCCGTTGCTGCTCGGCTTCATCCTCGGTCCGATGATGGAGGAGAACCTGCGCCGCGCGATGCTGCTGTCGCGCGGCGATCCGACGACCTTCGTGACGCGGCCGCTGTCGCTCGCGCTGCTGCTGATGGCCGCGGCGCTGCTGGTGATCGTCGCGCTGCCGGCGATCAAGGCCAAGCGCGAGGAGGCGTT
>JBKBSH010000013.1:0-16532 GCA_046291795.1 Burkholderiaceae bacterium
AGTCGATGCCGTCGCGCCGCAGTTCGGTGAAACTGGTGACGCTCCAGACGTCGCCCGCCACACCCCAGTCGCGCTCGAGCAGATCGGCGGCCGCGATGACCTCGCGCAGGATCGTCCCGCTGCCGAGAAGCTGGACGCGCGGAATCGACAGACCCTTGCCGCTGCCCGCCATGCCTTCCTTGAACAGGTACATGCCCTTGAGAATGCCCTCCTCCTGGCCGCGCTTCAGACCCGGGTGCGGATAGTTCTCGTTCATCAGCGTCACGTAGTACCAGACGTTGTCCTGCTCCTCGACCATGCGCTTGAGCCCCGCGTGCAGGATCACCGCGACTTCGTGCGCGAAAGTCGGGTCGTAGCTGATGCAGTTCGGAATCGTCGCGCTCATCACGTGGGAGTGACCGTCTTGGTGCTGCAGGCCTTCGCCGTTGAGCGTCGTGCGGCCGCTGGTGGCGCCGAGCAGGAAGCCGCGCGACTGCATGTCCCCGGCTGCCCAGCACAGGTCGCCGACCCGCTGCAAACCGAACATCGAGTAGAAGATGTAAAAGGGGATCATGATGCGGTCGCTCGTCGAGTACGACGTCGCGGCTGCGATCCAGTCCGCCATCGCGCCCGCCTCGTTGATCCCTTCCTCGAGGATCTGCCCCGCTTTGTCCTCGCGGTAGTACGCCACTTGGTCGCGGTCGACCGGCTCGTAAAGCTGCCCCTGCTGGCTGAAGATGCCGAGCTGCCGGAACATGCCCTCCATGCCGAAGGTGCGCGCTTCGTCCGGAATGATCGGCACGACGCGCGGGCCGACGCCCTTGTCACGCACGAGCTGCGTCAGGAAGCGCACGAACGCCTGCGTCGTGCTGATCTCGCGGCCTTCGGCGGTCGGCTCGAGGATCGCCTGGAACGCCTCGAGCGCGGGCACCGTGAGCTTTTCGGACGACACGCGCCGCCGCTGCGGCAGATAGCCGCCGAGCGCACGGCGCCGCTCGTGCAGATACTTCATCTCCGGCGAATTGTCGGCGGGCTTGTAAAAAGGCACTTCGTCGATCTCGTCGTCGGGAATCGGGATCGCGAAACGGTCGCGGAACTCGCGCACCGCCTCCGTGTCGAGCTTCTTGACTTGGTGCGTCGGGTTCTTCGCCTCGCCGATCTTGCCCATGCCGAAGCCCTTGACGGTCTTCGCCAGGATCACGGTCGGCTGCCCCTCGTGCTTGACCGCCGCCGCGTAGGCCGCGTAGATCTTGTGCGGATCGTGGCCGCCCCGGTTCAGTCGCCAGATGTCGGCATCGGTCATCCGCGACACCATCTCGAGCGTCTGCGGGTACTTGCCGAAGAAGTGCTTGCGCACGTAGGCGCCGTCCTTGGCCTTGTAATTCTGGTACTCGCCGTCGACGGTTTCCTCCATCAGCCGCAGCAGCCAGCCGTCCTTGTCCTTGGCGAGCAGCGGATCCCAGTACGAACCCCAGATCACCTTGATCACGTTCCAGCCGGCGCCGCGGAAGCTGCCTTCGAGCTCCTGGATGATCTTGCCGTTGCCGCGAACGGGTCCGTCGAGCCGCTGCAAGTTGCAGTTGACGACGAAAATCAGATTGTCGAGCTTCTCGCGCGCGGCCATGCCGATCGCGCCCATCGACTCCGGCTCGTCCATCTCGCCATCGCCGCAGAAGCACCACACTTTCCGGCCGTTGGTGTCGGCGATGCCGCGGTTGTGCAGGTACTTCAGGAACCGCGCCTGATAGATCGCCTGCAGCGGACCGAGGCCCATCGACACCGTCGGGAACTGCCAGAAGTCCGGCATCAGCTTCGGATGCGGATACGAAGTGACGCCCTTGCCGTCGACGTCGCGCCGGAAGTTGTCCAACTGCTCGGCGGTGAGCCGCCCTTCGAGGAAGGCACGCGCATACACGCCCGGCGACGAGTGCCCCTGGAAGTAGATCAGGTCGCCTCCGAAATCCGCGGTCGGCGCGCGCCAGAAGTGATTGAAGCCGACCTCCATCAGCGTGCCCACCGACGCATAGCTGGCGATGTGTCCGCCGAGGTCGCCTTCGCGGCGGTTGGCGCGCACGACCATCGCCATCGCGTTCCAGCGGACGTACGCGCGGATCCGCTCCTCGATCGCGTAGTCGCCCGGCGACTCCTCCTCGAGATGCGGCGGGATCGTGTTGATGTACGCGGTATGCGGCGAGAACGGAATGTAGGCGCCCGATCGGCGCGCCTTTTCGATCAATCGTTCGATCAGTTCGTGCGCGCGGTACGCGCCCTCCCGTTCGAGCACCGCGTCGAGCGCATCGAGCCACTCCTGCGTCTCGAGCGCGTCGGGATCGTTGGCGGCTGAAGCCGCCGGGACTTGCGGAATCGCGGACATCGCTGTCTCCTCGAAAGTGCGTCGCGCGCGCGGCCACGCGACCGTGGGCGAAGTGCGCCTGCGGACTCTACCAGCGCATCGGTGATCTTTCAAATGGCGGTACGTTCTCCCGGATAATGAAATACACTGAGGGAGCTGGTGGCGAAAACGGCCGCGGCTGCATCGCTAATATGCAATGCGCACGACGCGGCCGCATCCGCACTGCGCCGCATCCGACGCACTGTGCCCATGACGCCGCCGGCCGACAAGCGATCGCTGATCGCCGCTTTCGATGCGCTGGCCGAAGCGCGATCGCGTCGCGTGCGTTCGGCGCCGTGGCTGCCGTTCGCCGTGATCGGTCTGCTGACGGTGCTGATCGCGGGCCTGTTCGTCGCGATGGTCGTCGAGGACCGGCAGATGCAGCGCGACGCGATGCATCGCGACATCGACTCCGCCGCACAACAGATCGGGCTGCGCCTGACCGCGCTCAGCGAGACCCTGACGACGGCCGCGCTGGAGATCGGCGCCGGAGCGATCGGCGAGCGCCGTTTCGCGGGCGTCGCCTCCGAACTGGTCGCCGCCAAGCCCGAGGTGATCCAGATCCGCTTCGTCGATGGCGCCGGACGCCTCGCCTGGCCGCTGCCCTCGGCAGCGAACGCGGTCGCCGGAACCGCGGTAGAGCCCGCACTCCAACCCCTTCTTGCCCGCGCCCGGGCGGCTGGCACCGCGACCTTCGCACTGCTGGGCGAAGGGACGACCGATCCGGCGATCGTGCTGATCGTTCCGTCGTTCGCGCAAGCGCGCTACGTCGGTGCGATCGTCGCGCGCGTATCGCCCGCCGAACTGCTTCGCGCCGGCGTGGCCCCCGAAACCGCCGACCGCTACCGCCTGTCGCTGCACGCCGCCACCGACGTCCTGGCACGCAGCACCGCGAGCGCGCCGTCTTCGAGCGCGCTCAGCTACTCGACCGGAGTTTCGCCGCTGCCACCCGAGGTTCGCCTGCATGCGACCGCGTTCAAGCTGGAGTCGGGGCTCGTCGGCAGCGCGCTGGTCTGGGTCGTCGGCGCACTCGCCGCCGCGGTCGTGATCGCGCTCGGCGCGCTCGCCCACTACACGTCGCGGCAGGCGCGCATCGATCGCGCGCTGCTGGCCGAAACCGCGCTGCGACGCGCGATGGAGGACTCGCTGGCAACCGGCCTCGCCGTCTTCGACACCGAAGGCGTGCTGCGCTACGTGAACCGCGCTTTCTGCCAGATGACCGGCTGGAGCGAGCGCGACCTGATCGGCCGCGGCGCCCCGCTGCCGTTCTGGCCGCCCGACATGCACGCCGAGCACCGGAAGAATCTGCAGCGCATCCTCGCCGCCGACATTCCGAGCGCGGGGTTCGAGGCGCAGGTCCTGCGCGCCGACGGTTCGCGCTTCGATGCCCGCATGTACGTCTCCGCGCTCGTCGACGATGCGGGAAGGCAGATCGGCTGGATGAGTTCGATGGCCGATGTCACCGAACCGAAGCGCATCCGCAGCGAGCTGGCGGCGGCGCACGAACGCTTCACCACCGTGCTCGAGTCGCTCGAGGCCGCCGTGTCGGTCGCACCGATCGATGCGACCGCGGAAGGCGAGGCGCTGCTGTTCGCCAATCGCGAATACCGGGCGCGCTTCGGCGAGACGGATGCCGGCCACATGCGCCTGGCCGAGCGGCTGCGCGGCCGGGCCGCGGCCGAGCTCAGCGGCGAAGTGCTCGACGAGGCGAGCGGCCGCTGGTACGACGTGCGGATGCGCGAGATCCGCTGGCCGGCGAACGACTACCACGACGGCCGCGCGGTGCGCCTGCAGATCGCCACCGACATCACGCTGCGCAAGGCCACCGAAGAGATCGCGCGCCAGCAGCAGGACAAGGTTCAGTTCACCTCGCGCCTGATGACGATGGGAGAGATGGCCTCGTCGCTGGCGCACGAACTCAACCAGCCCCTCACGGCGATCACCAACTACAGCGAAGGCACGCTCGCCCGGCTTCGCGCGGGGCCGGTGCCGCCGACCGAACTGCGCACGGCGCTGGAGAAGACGTCCAGCCAGGCGCAGCGCGCCGGCCGCATCATCCGCCGCATCCGCGAGTTCGTGAAGCGCTCCGAGCCGAGGCGCCGGCCGACGCAGGCGCAACGCATCGTCGACGACGCGATCGCGTTCGCCGAGATCGAAGCCGGCAAGAAGAACATCGCGATCGTCGCCGCGGTCGACCCGGCGCTGCCGCCGCTGGACGTGGATCCGATCCTGATCGAGCAGGTGCTGCTGAACCTGCTGAAGAACGCGATCGACGCGATGGAGCACGCAGTCGTGCGCCGGATCGACGTGACGGTGAAGCGCGCGCCGGCCGACGGCATGGCCGAAGTCGCCGTGATCGACCGCGGCAGCGGCATCCCCGAAGCGCATCTGGCGAGCGTCTTCCAGCCGTTCTTCAGCACGAAGGCCGAAGGCATGGGGATGGGGCTGAAGATCTGCCGATCGATCGTCGAGTTCCATCAGGGCCGGCTGCACCTCGAGAAAAACCCGGAGCCGACGGGCGGATCGATCATGCGCTTCACGCTGCCACTTGCGGCGGGCGGCGCCGCTGCCGACAATTCGCGCGAACCGAGCGAAGCTGCCGCCAAATGAGCAGGACCGCATGAACGAGACCGGAAACAGGGACACCCTGGGCGTCGTCTACGTCGTCGACGACGACGAAGCCGTTCGCGACTCGCTGCAGTGGCTGCTCGAAGCCAGTTCGTATCGCGTCCGCACGTTCGACAGCGCCGAAGCCTTTCTCGCGGGATTCGACCCGATGGCGATCGCCTGCCTGATCCTGGACGTGCGCATGCCGGGGATGTCAGGACTCGAGCTGCAGGACGAACTGCTCGCGCGCAAGCTCAACCTCCCGATCATCTTCATCACCGGCCACGGCGACGTGCCGATGGCGGTGTCGACGATGAAAAAGGGGGCGGTCGACTTCATCGAAAAGCCGTTCGACCAGAGTGCGCTGAAGACGCTGGTCGAGCGCATGCTTGCGCAGGCGCGCGAAGCCGCCGCCGCCGCCGAGCGTCAGCGCTTCAACGAGGCGCTGCTCGCCAGATTGACCCCGCGCGAGCAACAGGTCCTCGAGCGCATCATGGCCGGGCGGCTGAACAAGCAGATCGCCGACGATCTCGGCATTTCGATCAAGACCGTCGAAGCTCATCGCGCCAACATCATGGACAAGCTGCGCGCCAACACGGTCGCCGACCTGATGCGCGTCGCGCTTTCCGGCGGGGCAGCGCCGTAGGCGCGACCGGGCGGCGGCGTAGAATCCGCCGCCTCGCTTGCTGTTTCTCCTCCCCGATTCCCAGTTTCGATGACTGCCCGTCTGATCGACGGCAAGGCGCTCGCCGCGTCGGTACGCGCCGGCCTGAAACCCCGCATCGACGCGCTGGCCGCGCTCGGCCAGCGGCCCGGGCTCGCGGTGATCCTGGTCGGCGACGACCCGGCCTCCGCGGTGTACGTGCGAAACAAGGTCAAGGCGTGCGAAGAGGTCGGCATCCGCTCCTGGTTCGAGCATCTGCCGGCGCAAACGAGCGAATCCGAACTGCTCGCGCGGATCGCGGCGCTGAACGCCGACCCGCAGGTACACGGCATCCTCGTCCAGCTTCCGCTGCCGAAACATCTCGACGCGAACAGGATCCTCGAGACCATCGCGTTCGAAAAGGACGTCGACGGACTGCACCCGATGAACGCGGGCCTGTCGCTGATGGGTCGCCCCCACTTCCGCTCATGCACCCCTTACGGGGTGATGAAGATGCTCGAGTCGATCGACTATCCGCTCAAGGGCGCGCACGCGGTCGTCGTCGGACGCTCGAACATGGTCGGCAAGCCGATGGCGATGCTGCTGCTCGCAGCCAACGCGACGGTGACGATGTGCCACAGCGCCACACGCGACCTGCCGTTTATCACGCGCCAGGCCGACGTGCTGGTCTGCGCGGTCGGCAAGCTCGGGCTCGTGACCCGCGACATGGTCAAAGCCGGCGCCGTCGTCATCGACGTCGGCACGAACCGCACCCCGGACGGCAAGCTCGCCGGCGACGTCGACTTCGGCGCCGTGCGCGAGGTCGCCGGCTGGATCTCGCCCGTTCCGGGCGGGGTCGGCCCGATGACGATCGCGATGCTGCTGGTCAACACGGTCGAAGCCGCCGAGCGCACCGCGATGCGCAGCGCCGGCGGCGGGGCCCCCCGCACCCACCCCTGACGCAGCCACGCCGCCTCGCCGCGGCCCGGAGCACCGATGCCTTTCGACAACGCCGCCAATCCGCTGCTCGACTTCCGCGACCTCGCGCGCTTCTCGGAGATCGCCCCGGAGCACGTCTCGCCGGCGATCGACGCGCTGCTGGCCGAATGCCGGGCTGCCGTCGATCGCATCACCGACACGGCCTTGCCCGCAACCTGGGACAACGTCGTCGCGCCGCTGGACGACGCGACCGAACGGCTCGCGCGCGCGTGGGCCGCCGTGTCGCACATGAACGCGGTCGTCGACACGCCTGCGCTGCGCGAGCAGTACAACGCCAATCTGCCGAAACTCACGGCGTTCTGGACCGAACTCGCGCAGAACCTGCGCCTGTACGAGCGTTTCAAGCAACTGGCCGCCGCGCCCGACTTCGCATCCTGGCCCGCCGCGCGCCGCAGGATCGTCGACAACGAGCTGCGCGACTTCCGCCTGGGTGGTGCCGAGCTGCCCGCGCCGCAAAAGGAGCGGTTGCGCGCGCTGCGCGAGAAAATGGCGCAGCTTTCGACGCGCTTCGCCGAGAACGTCCTCGACGCGACCAACGCCTTCGCGCTCGTCATCGAGGACCGCGCACGGCTTGCCGGCGTGCCGGACGACACCGTCGAGATGTACCGCGAGGCCGCGGCTGCCGACGGCACCCCGGGCTACAAGATCACGCTGCACTTCCCGAGCTACTTCCCGGCGCTGCAATACGCGAACGACCGCGCGCTGCGCGAGCGGCTGTACCGCGCGTACGCGACGCGCGCCTCCGATCTCGGCAGGCCCGAGTGGGACAACAGCGCGGCGATGATCGAGCTGCTGCGGCTGCGGCGCGAGATGGCACGGCTTCTGGGCTACCGCGATTTCGCGGAAGTCTCGCTGGTGCCCAAGATGGCTTCGACACCCGACGAAGTGCTGGGCTTCCTGCGCGACCTGGCGCGCCGCTCGAAGCCGTACGCCGAACGCGACATGGCCGAGCTGCGCGAGTTCGCCGCGCACGAGCTGGGTCTGGCCGATCTGCAGCCGTGGGACATCCCGTACGCCAGCGAAAAACTGCGCCAGGCGCGCTACGCGTACTCCGAGCAGGAGTTGAAGCAGTACTTCCCGGAGCACAAGGTGCTCGCCGGGCTGTTCCACGTGATCGAGACGCTGTTCTCGGTGCGAATCAGGCCCGACACCGCGCCGGTGTGGCACCCGGACGTCAAGTTCTTCCGCATCGAGGACGGCAGCGGCGCGCTCGTCGCGCAGTTCTACCTGGACCTGTACGCGCGCGAGCACAAGCAGGGCGGCGCGTGGCAGGACGATGCGCGCGCGCGGCGGCGCGTGGCCGGCCGCGTGCAGACGCCGGTGTCGTTCCTGACGTGCAACTTCACCCGCCCGGTCGGCGGCAAGCCGGCGCTGTTCACGCACGACGAAGTGCTGACGCTGTTCCACGAGTTCGGCCACGGGCTGCATCACATGCTCACGCGCGTCGACGAACTCGCGGTCTCCGGCATCCATGGCGTCGAGTGGGACGCCGTCGAGCTGCCCAGCCAGTTCATGGAGAACTTCTGCTGGGAATGGGCGTGCCTGCAGCGGATGACCGAACACGTCGACACGGGCGAGCCGCTGCCGCGCGCGCTGTTCGACAAGATGATCGCCGCCAGGAACTTCCAGAGCGGCATGCAGATGGTGCGGCAGCTCGAGTTCGGCCTGTTCGACATGCGGCTGCACACCGAATTCGACCCGATGCACGCCACCCCACGCGACCTGCTCCGGTTGGCCGACGACGTGCGACGCGAAGTCGCCGTCGTGTTTCCGCCCGACTTCTTCCGCGGCGCGTGGAGCTTCACGCACATCTTCGCGGGGGGCGGTGCCGCCGGCGCTTTCAGCGACAAGTGGGGCGGCGGGGTTTCGGCCGACTGTTATGCCGCGTTCGAGGAACACGGTGACGTGCTCGATCCTCGGATCGGCCGCCGCTTTCTGGACGAGATCCTCGCCGTCGGCGGCAGCCGGCCGGCGATGGAATCGTTCGTCGCCTTCCGCGGCCGCAAGCCGCGCATCGATGCGCTGCTGCGGCACAATGGGATGGCCGCTTGAGTTCGGCAGCGGCGGATCGAGGATCGCATATGAACAGATCGCTGGTCGTTGCGCTGTGGGCGGTCGTTTTGCCCGCCTCCGCGCAGTACAAGTGGACCGATGCCGACGGACGCGTCGGCTACGGCGACAGCCCGCCGCGCGAAGCGCGCAACATCCAGCGCATCGACCTACGCGGCGACGACGGCGGCGACGAGCTTCTGCGCGGGCTGCCCTATGCGCTTCGCAGAGTCGCCGAGCAACATCCGGTCGTGCTGTATACGACGGCACCGTGCGCTCCGTGCGATGCCGCTCGCGAATTGCTGCGCGCGCGCGGCGTTCCCTATGTCGAGCGCACGGTCACCTCGAACGACGACATCGGCGAGTTGCAGCGAATCGCGGGAACCGACCGGCTGCCGGTGCTCGCGGTCGGGCGGCAGCTCGAACGCAGTTTCGAGACCGGCGCATGGAACGCGCTGCTCGACCTCGCCGGCTATCCGCGCGCCTCGTTGCTGACGCGAAGCTGGCAGCCGCCAGCGCCGCAACCGCTCGCGCCCCGGCGCGCACCGCAGCCGTCACCGCAAGCGGCCACGACACCGTCCAACTGAAGGCCGCCGCGCGAGGCGCCGCCGCGGCGAATCGATGCCGACGCTTGCGACCTGGAACGTCAATTCGCTGAAGGTGCGGCTGCCGCACCTCACCGACTGGCTCTCGGCGCATCCGATCGACGTCGTCTGCCTGCAGGAAACCAAGCTCACCGACGACAGGTTCCCGGTCGACGAACTCGCGAAGGTCGGCTACCGCAGCATCTACGCCGGGCAGAGAACCTACAACGGTGTGGCGATCCTGCTGCGCGACGGCGCGGTCGGTGTGCCGACCGACGTGCAGGTCAACCTGCCGAACTTCGTGGATGAGCAGAAGCGTCTGCTCGCGGTCACGCTCGACGGCCTGCGTGTGGTCTGCGCGTATTTTCCGAACGGCCAGGCCGTCGGCAGCGACAAGTACGAGTACAAGCTCAGGTGGATCGCGGCGCTCACCGACTGGCTCAGAGGCGAGCTCGCGCGCCACGAGAAGCTCGCGCTCGCAGGCGACTTCAACATCGCGCCCGAGCCGCGCGACGTGCACGACCCGGTGCTGTGGGAAGGGCAGGTGCTGTTCTCCGAGCCCGAGCGCGCGGCTTTCCGTTCCCTGCTCGACCTCGGCCTGCGCGACGCCTTCCGCCTGTTCGAGCAGCCTGAACGCAGCTACACGTGGTGGGATTACCGCAACATGGCGTTCCGCCGAAAGTGGGGGCTGCGCATCGACCACATCCTGCTGTCGCCGGCGCTGGCGGCGCAATGCACGGCGTGCACGATCGACGTCGCACCGCGCCGCCGCGAGCAGCCGAGCGACCACGCGCCGGTGATCGCCACGTTCGGCTGACGGCCGGCGGGGTCGAAGCGCACGACACCCGCGCGCCGATGCGGTGCCGGCTTGGGGCCGTGAGTCGATCTACTGCGCGGCCCTGCGGCCGCGTGCGCCTGCCCAGCGGGCGAGCTCGCGACGAATTCGTCACCGCTTCTCAACGCTGCCTGTCCGCCGGCTCCGCCGCGAGCGCGGGTGCGCCGCCGCGCCGCTCGCCGAGCTTGAACCAGCGGCGCTCCCAGGCGTCCAGATACGAGTAGATCACCGGGACGACGACCAGGGTGAGCAGCGTCGAAGTGATCACGCCGCCGATGATCGCGCGGCCCATCGGCGCCTGCTGTTCGGCGCCTTCGCCCAGGCCGAGGGCGAGCGGAAGCATGCCGAAGATCATCGCCGCCGTCGTCATCAGGATCGGCCGCAGCCGCACCTGCCCGGCGGCGAGCAACGCGTCGATCCGGCTCAACCCGTTCCTCTGGCCCCGGTTGGCGAAGTCCACCAGCAGGATCGCGTTTTTCGTGACCAGGCCCATCAGGAATACGATGCCGATCATCGAGAAGATGTTCAACGTCGTCCCGGTCGCGAGCAGCGCCAGCATCACGCCGACGATCGCGAGCGGCAGCGACGCCATGATCGCGATCGGCTGGATGAAGCTGCCGAACTGCGACGCCAGCACGATGTAGATGAAGATCACCGCGAGCGCGAGCGCGCCGAGGATCGCGGTCGTGACCTCCTGCTGGTCCTTGATCTGGCCGCCGACGTCGAAGCGCAGCCCCGGCGGAAGCTCGTACGACTCGGCGAGCGCCCGGACTTCCTTGCCGGCGTCGCCGGCCGGGCGTCCTTCGACGTTGGCAAACAGCGCGACGCGGCGCTGCAGGTCCTGGCGGCGGATGTTCTCCGGATTGAACGTTCGCTCGATCGTCGCGATCGCGCGCAGGGCGACGACTTCGGGCGAGCCGTCGGCGAGCTGACGGCCGGTGGCGATGTGCAGATTCGCGATGTCGTCGATCACCGTGCGGCCGGCGCGCGGCAGTTGCGTGATCACCTCGTAGTTCTGCCCGTCGGGCGCGAGCCAGTAGCCGGAGTTCTCGCCGCCGATCAGCGCGCGCAGTGTGGCTCCCAACTGCGCATGCGTGATACCGTACTCGGCCGCGAGCTCCGGCTTGAGCCGCACCGCGAGCGCCGGCGTGCCTTCCTTGACCGACACGTCGATGTCGGTGACGCCGCGGATCTGCGCGATCCTCCGTTTGAAGTCCTCGATCACGCGGTTCATCGCGGCGTCGTCGTTGCCGAGCAGCGCGACGTAGATCGCGCCGCCGAAGCCGACGGTCATCTGCACGCCCGGAATGCCGGCGACGCGCTTGCGGATCGCCTCCTCGATCTTCTTCTGCGAGCGGTCGCGTTTGGCGCGCGCAACGAGCTTCAGGTTGATCCGGCCGGTGTTGCGCGTGCCGTCGGTGCCGATCGAGGTGTCGATCGATTCGATTTCCTTGAATTCTCGCAGCGCTTGCTCGACGCGCCGCACGCGCTCGTCGGCGTACTCGAGGCTGGAGCCCACAGGCATCGTCAGCCGCACGCTGGTGAAGCTCTGGTCGGCTTCGGGCAAGAGCTCGCCGCCGACGATGCCAGCCACCGGAATGCTCGCGGCGAAGCTCGCCGCCGCGATCGCCAGCGTCGTCTTGCGATGGGCCAGCGCGGCGCGCAGCAGCCTGTCGTAGATGCCGTGCCACGACTCGACCCAGCGGTCGAATACGCGCAGCACCGGCCCGATCAGCGGGATGCCCTTGGCGCCCTCCGGCGGGTCGCGCCAGATCGCCGACAGCATCGGATCGAGCGTGAAGCTGACGAGGAGCGACACGAGCACGGCGACGACCACCGTCATGCCGAACGGATAGAAGAACTTGCCGACGATGCCGCCCATGAACGCGATCGGCACGAACACCGCGACGATCGACAACGTCGTCGCCAGCACCGCGAGTCCGATCTCGTCGGTGCCTTCGCGCGCCGCCGTGTAGTGGTCCTTGCCCATGCGGATGTGACGCACGATGTTCTCGCGCACGACGATCGCGTCGTCGATCAGCAGACCGATACACAGCGAAAGCGCCATCAGCGTCATGTAGTTCAGCGTGAAGCCGAGCGCGTACACGGCGATGAAGCTCGCGATCACCGCGATCGGCAAGGTCAGCCCCGTAATCACCGTGCTGCGCCACGATCCGAGGAACAGGAACACGATCAGCACCGTGAGCAGTGCGCCTTCGACGATCGTCCGCTTGACGTTGTCGACCGACTGCTGCACGAAGTCGGCCATCGCCCACATGAACTTCAGCTCCACGCCGGCCGGCAACTGCTTGCGGATGTCCGCCGCCGCGTCCTTGAGCGCGCGGCCGACCTCGACGATGTTGGCGTCCTGCGCCTTGAACACCCACACGCCGATCGCCGGCTGGCCGTCGACGCGCGTCAGCGACCGGCGCTCGGCCTCACCGTCGACGACGGAGGCGACCTGCGACAGCAGGATCGGCGCACCGTTCGGGCCTCTCGGCCGCGCGACGACGACGCGCTCGAAGTCCAGCGGCGACGACACCCGCCCGTCGACGCGGACGATCGCCTCGCTGGTCGCGTTCGAGATCGTTCCGACCGGCACGCTGACATTGGCCGTGCGCAGCGCAGCGACGACCTGGTCGACCGTCAGCCCGAACGCGGTCAACTTGACCGGATCGACGCGCGCCTGGATCTGGCGCGTGACGGTGCCGCCGAGGTCGACGCGCCCGACGCCGCCGACGCGCTCGCCTGCGCGATCTGCCACGCGCACAGCGGCGCGCTGCTGAACGCGGTCGCGCGGGCGCAACGCGCCGCGCCGCGTCGCGCCTGGCGCCTGCGCGACGGCCGCTTGATCCCATGATCGGCCGGCTGTCGGGCACGCTGCTCGAAAAGAACCCGCCCGCGGTGCTCGTCGACGTGGGCGGCGTGGCGTACGAAGTCGACGTGCCGATGAGCACGTTCTACAACCTCGGCGCGGTCGGCGAGCGCGTCACGCTGCTGACGCATCTGGTCGTGCGCGAGGACGCGCACCTGCTGTACGGCTTCGGCACGGCTGCCGAGCGCAACGCGTTCCGCGAGCTGATCCGCATCTCCGGAGTGGGCGCGCGAACGGCGCTGGCGGTGCTGTCGGGGATGAGCGTCGACGAGCTCGCCCAGGCGGTCACGCTGCAGGAAAGCGGCCGCTTGACCCGGATCCCCGGGATCGGCAAGAAGACCGCGGAGCGGCTTCTGCTCGAATTGAAGGGCAAGCTCGGCGGCGCGCTGCAGGGCGCGGGCGCCGCGGCCGCGCCGAGCGAGGCCGGCGCCGACGTGCTGCGCGCGCTGGTCGCCCTCGGCTATTCGGAAAAGGAAGCGATGCTCGCGATCAAGCAGGTGCCGCCCGGCACGGGTGTCTCGGAAGGCATCCGGATCGCCCTAAAATCGCTCGCGAAATCCTGACCGCCTCCGCTGTGGCCCCTCTCCCGCAAGGGCGAGGGTGAAACAATGCTCGAAGACCGCATCGTCGCCGGCACCCCTGCTTCGCCGAACGAAGAAGCGGTCGAACGCGCGCTGCGCCCGCAGCGGCTCGCCGAGTACGTCGGCCAGGCCAGGATCCGCGAACAGCTCGAGATCTTCGTCAGCGCGGCGCGCAACCGCGGCGAGGCGCTCGATCACGTGCTGCTGTTCGGCCCGCCGGGGCTCGGCAAAACGACGCTCGCGCACATCATCGCGCACGAGATGGGCGTGAACCTGCGGCAGACGAGCGGGCCGGTGCTCGAGCGCCCCGGCGACCTCGCCGCGCTGCTGACCAATCTCGAGAAGAACGACGTGCTGTTCATCGACGAGATCCACCGCCTGAGCCCCGTCGTCGAGGAGATCCTGTATCCGGCGCTCGAGGACTTCCAGATCGACATCATGATCGGCGAAGGCCCGGCGGCGCGCTCGATCAAGCTCGACCTGCAGCCGTTCACGCTGGTCGGCGCGACCACCCGAGCGGGCATGCTGACCAATCCGCTGCGAGATCGCTTCGGCATCGTCGCGCGGCTCGAGTTCTACACCGACGACGAGCTGACCGCGATCGTCACGCGCTCGGCGCGGCTGCTGAAAGCGCAGATCGACGACGGCGGCGCGCGCGAGATCGCGCGCCGCTCGCGCGGCACGCCGCGCATCGCCAACCGGCTGCTGCGGCGTGTGCGCGACTTCGCCGAAGTCAAGGAGCGCGGCCACATCACGCGCGAGGTCGCCGACCGCGCGCTGGCGATGCTCGACGTCGACGCGCTCGGGCTCGACGTCATGGACCGCAAGCTGCTGCGCGCGGTGATCGAGCGCTTCGGCGGCGGGCCGGTCGGCATCGACAACCTCGCGGCCGCAGTGGGCGAGGAGCGCGACACGCTCGAGGACGTCGTCGAACCGTTTCTGATCCAGCAGGGCATGCTGCAACGGACCCCGCGCGGGCGCGTCGCGGCCGTCAGCGCGTACCGCCACTTCGGCATCGCCGAGCCGCAGCGCGCGGGCGGATTGGGCGAACTGTTCTAGCCGCCGGGCTTCCGCCCGTCGCTGCAGCGCGGCAGGCGCGCAGGGTACAAAGCTCGCGCGAATCACTAGAATCGCGCACTTTCGAAATTCCAACCCGAGGAGGCTCCATGGATTTTGCGCGCCAGCAGCGCAATCCGGCCCGGCATCTCGTTGGCATCGGGACCGTCGTGCTGCTGCACGTCCTCATCGGCTGGGCGCTCGTCAGCGGGCTCGCGCGCAAGGTCGTCGAGGTCGTCAAGGGACCGATCGAAGTCAAGGTCATCGAGGAGGTGATCAAGAAGCCGCCTCCGCCGCCCGAGGTCGTTCCGCCGCCGCCGAAGCTCGCGGCGCCACCGCCGCCGTTCATCCCGCCGCCGGAAATCGCGATCGCGCCGCCGCCGACGCCCGCGCCGACGATCTCGGTCGTCACGCAGGAGCCGCCGCCCGCGCCCCAGGCGCCCGTGATCCAGCGCGTGCCGGAGACACCGGCACCGCCGGCGCCGCCCCCTCAACCGGCCGTGCGCAGCGCACAGGTGGCCTGCGCCAACTACCGCGACGTGATGTCGTCCATCCAGTATCCGCGCGAAGCGCTGCTCGACGGCATCGAAGGCGATGTGCTGATCGAGTTCACGGTGACCGCGAGCGGGCAGATCCGCGATCCGGTGATCCGCAAGTCGTCACATCGGATCTTCAATCGCGTGTCGCTGAACGTCGTTCAGCGACTCGAATGCCAGGCACAGGGACAGGACATCCGCGTGCAGGCACCCGTTAGCTTTAGGATTCGTTGATGTAAACGGAGCGCGGTCGGTCGGATTGCGGCGTTACCCCGCCGCTCGAGCCGACGGCCGATCCCGATCGCACCTTCTTCCACGAGGAGACTTCCGATGATTCAGTTTGTCCGTCGCTGTGCAATCTGCATGGCCGTGTTCCTGGCGGCGGGGCTGGCCGCACCGACCGCATCGCTCGCCCAGGACGCGGCCAAGTCCGCCGATCAGCCCGCCGCACCCGCGGCACAGGCCGCACCCGCGCCCGCCGTCCCGGCGATCGCGCCGACCGTGACCAAGGAGGTCATCGAGAACCCGTACGGCATCGAAGCGATGTGGCGCCAGGGCGACTGGGTGTCCAAGGGCACGCTGATCATCCTGGTGATCATGTCGATGGGAAGCTGGTACATCATCTTCGTCAAGCTGTGGGAGCAGCACAAGCTCATGCGCGAGGGCCGCGAGATGCGATCGGCGTTCTGGAAGGCGCCGTCGCTGAAAGAGGGCGCCAAGCGGCTGAAGGAATCCAGCGCGTTCCGCTACATCGCCGAGAGCGGGCTCGAAGCCAACGAGCACCACGAGGGCGCCCTGACCGAGAACATCGACCTGAACACCTGGGTCACGATGTCGGTGCAGCGCGCGGTCGATGCCGTCGGCAACCGCATGCAGGACGGCTTGGCGTTCCTGGCGACGGTCGGATCGACCGCACCATTCGTGGGCCTGTTCGGCACCGTGTGGGGCATCTACCACGCGCTGACCGCGATCGGCATCGCCGGCCAGGCGTCGATCGACAAGGTCGCCGGTCCGGTCGGCGAGGCGCTGATCATGACGGCGCTGGGGCTGGCCGTCGCGGTGCCGGCGGTCATGGGGTACAACTGGCTCGTCCGCCGCAACAAGGTCGTGATGGAAACCGTGCGCGGCTTCGGTGCGGACCTGCACTCGGTGCTGCTCGGCGCGCGCCCCGAGGCGAAGGCCGCGGCGCCGGCCCGCTAGCCGGCCGGCGCGGCCAAGGAGTCCAGCCATGGCAATGAATGTGAGTCCCGCCGAAGGCGGCGAGGACGCCGAGCGAACCGTGCTACGCTTTCATCCGAAACTAGCTCCGGTGAAAGCGGCAGTTTTGCCGCTTGTGAAAAAAGACGGAATGCCGGAATTTGCCGAAAAACTGTACAGAGATTTACAAAAATCGTTC
>JBKBSH010000138.1:0-5869 GCA_046291795.1 Burkholderiaceae bacterium
CGTCCCGGCGTCGACCGACGAGAAAATATGAAGCCATCGGGTCCGGCCGCGGGCGCCTTTGCGCTGCGCGACGGCGTGCTCCACTGCGAGCGCGTCTCGCTCGAAGCGATCGCGCAGCGCTTCGGAACGCCCACCTACGTGTATTCGCGCGCTGCGATCGAGGCGTCGTTCCGCGCCTGGCGCGACGCGCTCGCGGGGCGGCGCGCGCTCGACATCGAGGGGCTCGGCGAAAAGCTGATCGACCAGGTCGTCGACGCAGGTCTCGTGCGCACCGCGGCCGATCTGTTCGCGCTCGACCTGGAAACGCTCGCAAACCTCGAACGGATGGGCGAGAAGTCGGCGGCGAACCTGCTCGCCGCCCTCGACAAGGCGCGCCACACGACGCTGGAGCGGTTCATCTACGCGCTGGGCATCCGTCACGTCGGCGAAAGCACGGCGCGCGATCTGGCGCGACACTTCGGATCGCTCGACGCGTTGATGGCGGCCGACGAGGCGGCGCTGCTCGAAGTGCCCGACGTCGGGCCGGTCGTCGCCGCTTCGATCGCGCGTTTCTTCGCCGAGCCGCACAACCGCGAGGTCATCGCGCAATTGCGCGCCGCCGGCGTGCATTGGCGCGAAGGCCCGGCCGCGAAGCGCGCCGCGGCGGGTCCGCTCGCCGGCAAGACGTTCGTTCTGACCGGTACGCTGCCGACCTGGACGCGCGACGAGGCGCAGGGGCGCATCGAGGCCGCTGGTGGCAAGGTGGCAGGATCCGTGTCGAAGAAGACCGATTACGTCGTCGCCGGCGCCGAGCCGGGGTCGAAGCTGGAGCGCGCGCGCGAACTCGGCGTCACGGTGATCGACGAAGAAGGGCTGCGCCGCTTGCTCGGCGAGTAAAAAGGAGGTCGGCAACGATGTACGCGATCATCGGCGGCAGCGGGCTCGCCAAGCTGTCGCCGCTGCAGAACACGCGGAGGCAGGTCATGCGAACGCCGTACGGCGAGCCGTCGGGCGCGATGACGTTCGGCACGCTCGCGGGCCGCGAGGTCGTTTTCCTGGCGCGGCACGGCTACGGTCATACGATTGCCCCGCACGAGATCAACTACCGCGCCAACATCTGGGCGCTGAAGGACCTGGCGGTGTCCGGTGTGATCGCGGTCGCGACCTGCGGCGGCGTGCGCGACGACCTCGGGCCGGGCAAACTGGTGGTCCCCGACCAGATCATCGACTACACGCACAGCCGCAAGTCGACGTTCTTCGAGGGAACCGACAGCCCGGTCACACACGTCGACTTCACGCAGCCGTATTCGGCGCGGATGCGGCGCCTGTTGCTCGATGCGGCTGCCGCGTGCGGCGAGACCGTCGTCGACGGCGCGACCTACGCGTGCACGCAGGGGCCGCGGCTGGAGACCGCGGCGGAGATCGAGCGGATCGCGCGCGACGGCGGCGACATCGTCGGGATGACCGGCATGCCGGAGGCGGCGCTGGCGCGCGAAGCCGGGCTCGACTACGCGGCGCTGGGCGTGGTCGTCAACCACGCCGCGGGCCGCGGCGACAGCAAGACCGAGATCAAGCTCGAGGACCTCGACCACGCGATGAGCGCGACGATCGTGCGCGCCGTGCGCATCCTGGAAGAAGCGGTGCGGAGGGCAGGGTGATCCGCGAGATCCTGCGCATGGGCGACCCGAGGCTTTTGCGCGTGGCGGAGCCGGTGCGCGACTTCGGCACGCCCGAACTCGGTGCGCTGCTGGCGGACATGTTCGACACGATGCGCGCGGCCAACGGAGCGGGGCTCGCCGCACCGCAGATCGGCGTGCCGCTGCGCGTGGTGATCTTCGGCTATGACGATCCGGCCGCGCGCAATCCGCGCTACCCGGACGCGCCGCCGGTGCCGCGCACCGTGCTCGTCAATCCCGTGATCGAGCCCGTGTCGGACGAGATCGAGGAAGGCTGGGAGGGCTGCCTGTCGGTGCCGGGTCTGCGCGGCGTGGTCCCGCGCCATGCGCGCGTGCGCTACCGCGGTTTCGACGAAAGAGGCGGCGCCATCGATCGAACGGTCGACGGATTTCACGCGCGCGTGGTGCAGCACGAGTGCGACCATCTCGACGGCATCCTCTACCCGATGCGGATGCGCGACTTCACGCGCTTCGGGTTCACCGACGTGCTGTTCCCGGGGCTGGACGCGACGCCGCAGGAGTGAGCGCGCCGCGTCAGTGCGCGAGCGCCTCGAGCAGATCGCCCTCGAGCTGGAGCTGTCCGCGCGGACTCGCCAGGATCGGGCCGTCGATCAGGAACACGTCCTCGACGCGTTCGCCGAGCGTCAGGATCTTCGCCGTGTGGACGTTGACGCCGTGGCGCGCGAGAACGCGCGCGATCGCGTACAGCAGGCCGATGCGGTCGGTCGCGACGACCTCGAGCAGGTAGTGCTCGGCGCGCTCGTCCGGCTGCAACTGCACGCTGGGCGACACCGGAAAGTGCCGCGAATGCCGCGACAGCCGACCCTTGACCGGCGGCGGAAGCTCGCCGGGTTTGGCGAGCCACTCGGTGAGTTCGTGCTCGACCTGTGTCAGCAGCGCCCGGTAGTGCGGCGTGCGGCCGTGGTCGGTGACGACGAAGGTGTCGAGCGCGTAGCCGTGCCGCGTCGTGTGGATCTTGGCGTCGAGGATGCTGAGGCTGCGGCTGTCGAAGTAGCCGCAGATCCGCGCGAACAGATCCTTCTGGTCGCGGGCGTAGATCAACACCTCGGCGCCTTCGCCGACCTGCGACAGCCGCGTTCGCACGATCGGCCGGTCGGTGCGAACGTGAGCCACCAGCGCGCGCGCGTGCCACGCGATGTCCTTGGCCGTGTGCCGCAGGAAGTAGACGACGTCGAGCTGCTCCCACAGCGGTTCGTGCGCGGTTTCCGACAACCCGTACAGCCGCAGCGTGGCGAGCGCTTCCCGCTTGCGGCCTTCGAGTTCGGCGTTCGCCGGGACCGCCTCGCCGCCGAGCTGCCGGCGCGCCAGCAGGAACAAATCCTCGATCAGCTTGGCTTTCCATGCGTTCCACACGCGCGGGCTCGTTCCGCGAATGTCGGCGACCGTCAGCAGGTACAGCGCGATCAACCGCCGCTCGCTGCCGACCAGACGGGCGAAGCGGTCGACGACCGTCGGATCGGCGATGTCCTGCTTCTGCGCGACGCGCGACATCGTCAGGTGGTGCTCGACGAGAAAGACGACGAGGTCGGTGTCGTCGCGCGTCAGGCCGTGCTCGCTGCAGAACCGGCGCGCGTCGCGGGCGCCGAGCTCGCTGTGGTCGCCTCCGCGACCCTTGGCGATGTCGTGGAACAGCGCGGCGATCAGCAACAGCCACGGGCGCTCGAAATCGGCGATCAACTGGCTGCACAGCGGGTACTCGTGCGCGTGTTCGGCCTGCATGAAGCGCCGCAGGTTCCGCACGACCATCAGGATGTGCTGATCGACCGTGTAGACGTGGAACAGGTCGTGCTGCATCTGGCCGACGATGCGGCGGAACGCCGGCAGATAGCGGCCGAGCACCGACCACTGGTTCATTCGGCGCAGCTCGTGCAGCACGCCGCGGTGCTGCTGCAGGATCGCGAGGAAAGTCGCGCGGTTGACGGGGTCGCGCCGGAACGCACGGTTGATCAGGCCGCGAGCGTGCCAGATCGCGCGAAGCAGCCGTACGCTCATCCCCTTCAACTCGGGATGCCGCTGCAACGTCAGGAAGGCGCGCAGCAACGCATTCGGATCGCGCTCCAGCGCTCGGTCGTCGTCGATGTCCAGCAGCTCGTTGCGTGCGACGAAGGTCGAGTCGATCGATTCGGTGTGTGCGGCACCGTGTGGCAACAGCCGCTCCTCGATGTTCTGCAGCACGATCGTGTTGAGCTGGGTGACCGCCTTGGCCGCCCGGTAGTAGCGCTGCATCAGCACTTCGCTGGCGCGCCGCGTCGGCGTCGCACCGATACCGGCGGCCTGTGCGACCGCATGCTGGATGTCGAACACGAGCCGGTCCTCGCGCCGGCCCGAAACGATGTGCAGCCACGCACGGATGCGCTTCAGCGTCCGCTCGGTTTGCACGAGCATGGCCAGCTCCGCGCGCGTCAGCAGGCCGCGCCTTTCGAGTTCGGCCCACGACGCGCCGAGGCCGGCCGCGCGCGCGACCCACAGCAGCACGTGCAGGTCGCGCAGCCCGCCGGGGCTTTCCTTGCAGTTCGGTTCCAGACTGTACGGGGTGTCCTGGAACTTGGTGTGACGCTGCTGCTGCTCGAGCAGCTTGGCGCGAAAGAACGCCTGCGCGTCGAGCACGTCGACGATCGCCCGCGCCAGCGCCTCGTACAGCGACCGCGGCCCGGCGACGAGCCGCGACTCGAGCAACGATGTGAGGATCGTGACGTCCTGCGCCGCTTCGTTGCGGCACTGGTCGATCGTTCGAACGCTGTGGCCGAGATGCAGCCCCATGTCCCACAGGACGCCGACCAGGTTCTCGATCGCGGCTCGGTGGCGATCGGTGCAATCTGCGCGCGGAACGATCAGGATGTCGACGTCCGAGTGCGGAAACAGCTCGCCGCGGCCGTAGCCGCCGACGGCGACGATCGCGGCGTCCTTGGCGAGACCGGCATCGCGCGCGACGCGTCGCACGACGCCGTCGACGGCCCGGCGCCAGCCGCCCAGCAGCCGCTGCACCGGTGCTCCCTCGCGGAACGCGGCGATCAGCCGCTCGCGCTCCGCGGCGAGTTCGGCGCGCAGCGCGAAGCCGGCATCGTTCATCGCGAACGTCTCAAACAGCGGCCAGCGCGGCACCCGTCCTGGCTGCGGTCACCAACGCCGGAGGTGGCGGCGTCCCCGCCGACACCGTCAGGACCTCGTAGCCGTCCTCGGTGACGAGCACCGTGTGTTCCCACTGCGCCGACAGACTGTGGTCCTTGGTGACGATGGTCCAGCCGTCGGCCAACTCCTTGATGTCGCGCCGCCCGGCGTTGATCATCGGCTCGATGGTGAACGTCATTCCGGGCACGAGCCGATCGAGCGTTCCCGGCTTGCCGTAATGCAGGACCTGAGGCTCCTCGTGAAACCTGCGGCCGATGCCGTGCCCGCAGAATTCGCGAACGACGCTATAGCCGTGCCTTTCGGCGTGCACCTGGATCGCGTGCCCGATGTCGCCGAGGTGCGCGCCGGGACGCACCTGCTGGATCCCGAGCCACATGCACTCGTAGGTGATCTCGCACAGGCGCCGCGCCGCGATCGACGGCTCGCCGACGTAGAACATCCGGCTCGTGTCGCCGTGGTAGCCGTCCTTGATCACCGTCACGTCGATGTTGACGATGTCGCCGTGTTTCAGCACGCGGTCGCCGGGAATGCCGTGGCAGACCTGATGGTTGACCGACGTGCAGACCGACTTCGGAAACGGGCGGTACCCGGGCGGCGCATAGTTCAACGGCGCCGGCGTCGTTCCCTGCACCTGGACCATGTAATCGTGGCAGAGCCGGTCGATCTCGGCCGTCGTGACGCCGGGTTTGACGTGCGGCGCGATGAAATCCAGGACTTCGGCCGCGAGCCGGCCCGCGACGCGCATGCCGGCGATGTCCTCGGCGGTTTTGATCACGATCGACATGGTTTGGCTGGCCCCGGGCGGCGAATCGGACGGTCAGGGCGGCCCGCAGCCTTTCAGATGACGGGGCGCGAATCGGGCCCGTATAATAGCCGGCTGCTTCGGCTCGGATCGGCGTTTTTGGCGTTCCGTTCCGTAGCGCAATCGCGCGCACCGTCGCCAAGGTGCTTCCGCAACGCGGAGGCCGAGACGGCTGCGTTGGACCCAACCTTGGTAGGAGTCGTTCCGTGTCCTTGACCATGCGTCAGATGCTGGAGGCGGGTGTGCATTTCGGCCACCAGAC
>JBKBSH010000139.1:0-5865 GCA_046291795.1 Burkholderiaceae bacterium
CGGGGCCGAACCCTGACCGAGCGGCAGCGCCAGACGCTCGATGCCGCGTTCGGCCGGATCCTCGCATCGAACCTCGCGCAGCCCGCGGTGTACGTGCACCGCGATTACATGCCGCGCAACCTGATGGTCGCCACGCCGAACCCCGGCATCCTGGACTTCCAGGACGCGGTCTACGGTCCGATCACCTACGACCTCGCCTCGCTGCTGCGCGACGCCTTCATCAGCTGGGACGAGGAGCGCGTGATCGACTGGGCGGTGCGCTACTGGGAGAAGGCGCGCCGGGCGCGGCTGCCCGTGCGCGCGGACTTCGGCGAGTTCTATCGCGACCTCGAATGGATGGGGCTGCAGCGGCACCTGAAGGTGCTCGGCATCTTCGCGCGAATCCACTATCGCGACGGCAAACCTCACTACCTCGCCGACACGCCCCGCTTCATCGGTTACGTGCGCGCGGTCGCGCGGCGCTACGGCGAGCTCGCGCCGCTGGCTCGGCTCGTCGACGAGGTGGAAGACGTCGAAGTGCGCGTGGGGTACACGTTTTGAAGGCGCTGATCTTCGCCGCCGGCCGCGGCGAGCGCATGCGGCCGCTGTCGGACGCCACGCCGAAGCCGTTGCTCGAAGCCGGCGGCAAGCGGCTGATCGATTGGCAGATCGAAGCGCTGGTGCGCGCGGGCTTTCGCGAGCTGGTGATCAACACCGCGCACCTCGCGTCGCAGATCGAGCGCGCGATCGGCGACGGCGCCCGCTACGGCGCGCGCATCGCGTACTCGCACGAAGGCGAAACCGCCGACGATGCGCTGGAGACGCTCGGCGGCATCGTCAAGGCGTTACCGCTGGTGAGCCCCGACGGCGCGAGGCCGTTCATCGCGGTCAGCGGCGACATCGTCACCGACTACGACTACCGGCGCCTGGTGCCGCACGCGCAGGCGATCGAGCTCGGGGTAGCCGACGCGCACCTGGTGCTCGTCGACAATCCGCCGTCGCACCCGGGCGGCGACATGGGGCTCGCGCACGGACGCATCAATCTGCATCCGCCGCTGCTGACCTACGGGAACATCGGCGTGTTCGCCCCGCGTCTGTTCGCGGGCGAGGCGGCCGTAAGGAAGAAACTTTTCCCTTGGCTGTATCGCGCCGTGGAGCGCGGGCGCGTCAGCGGCGAGTGCTTCGCGGGGCGCTGGCACAACGTCGGCACGCCGGACGAGCTCGCGGCGCTCGACGCGCTGCTGCGCGGCTGATCGCCATGTCGCACGACGGACGCATCGCGATCCTGGGCGGCGGGCCGATCGGGCTCGCGTGCGCGCTGCTGCTGGCGCGGCGCGGGCAGGCGTCGATCGTCGTCGACGCGCGCAAGCTCGAAGACGCGCTGCGCGAGACGCGGCTGCTCGCGCTGTCGCGCGGCACCTGGCAGTTGCTCGACCCGTTGCTGGGCGCGGCGCCGCCGCGTTCGGCGCCGATCCGCGCGGTCCACGTCAGCTCGGCGGGCGAGTTCGGCGTGACGCGCATCGCCGACGCCGACTTCGACCGCGAGCCGCTCGGCGCGACCGTTCTGTACGGCGATCTGCTGTCGGCGCTCGCGACGGCAGCCGCCGCGCAGCCGGCGATCGAGGTCGTGCGGCCGCGGCGCGCCATCGAAGTCCTGCAGCGCCCCGACGCGGTGCGCATCGCGCTCGACGACGGTTCGACGCTCGAAGCGCCGTTCGCGATCGACGCCGAGGGGTTTCAGCCGGCCGCCGCGCCCGAGGCGAGCGACTGGGCGCTGCTTGCCGACGTGACCCTCGCCGGCCCCGCGCCGGGCGCGGCATTCGAGCGTTTCACCCGCGAGGGTCCGCTCGCGTTGCTGCCGACCCCGTCGACCGTGGGCGGCGCGCCCGCGATGTCGCTCGTATGGTGCATGGACCAGGCGGCTGCGACGCGGCGCAGCGAGCTGCCCGACGCGGCATTCCGCGAAGAACTGCAGGCCGCGCTCGGGACCCGCATCGGCCGCGTCGAGCGCGTCGGTCCGCGCCGCCGCCATCCGCTGCATCAGCGGCTGCGCGAGCGCGTGCGTGAGCACAGACTCGTCGCGCTCGGCAATGCGGCACAGACGCTGCATCCGGTCGCGGGGCAGGGGTTCAATCTGGGCATGCGCGACTGCGCAACGCTCGCCGAGTGTGTGGCCGCACACGATGCGGATATCGGCGCCGCGCTGCGCGACTACGAAGCGCGCCGCCGCGCGGATCGGCAGGCGATCGCCGCGCTGACGCGCTGGCTGCCGGCGGTTTTCAGGACGCGCTTTGCGCCGCTTGCGCTGGCGCGTTCGATCGGCCTGGCGGCGCTCGACCAGTCGCCGCCGCTGCGCAAGCAACTGGCGCAACTGCTGATGTTCGGCGTGCGCGACTGACCGGGGCCAAGGCTCGCGACATGGCGCGAGTCAAGTTTTCGCAACGCGCGAGACGATTGTCACGCCGCACCGGCTCAGCTTGGCTACAATCCGCGCCCTCCCCTCGAGTCCGTTCCCCCGCTCGCAATGCGCATCGGCTCGTACGAGCTGGACAACCGCCTTTTCGTCGCACCGATGGCGGGCGTCACCGATCGGCCGTTCCGCCAGCTCTGCAAGCGGCTCGGTGCGGGCTACGCGGTCAGCGAGATGGCGGCGTCGAATCCGCGGCTGTGGGCGAGCGAAAAGACGATGCGCAGGCTGAACCACGATGGCGAGTCCGCGCCGGTCGCGGTGCAGCTGGCCGGCGCGGATCCCGCGCTGCTCGCCGAGGCCGCGCGCTACAACGTCGACCGCGGTGCGCAGATCATCGACATCAACATGGGCTGCCCCGCGAAGAAGGTGTGCAGCGTCGCGTGCGGCTCGGCGTTGCTGAAGGACGAGCGGCTCGTCGCGCGCATTCTCGACGCCGTCGTCGCCGCCGTCGACGTGCCGGTCACGCTGAAGTACCGCACGGGCTGGGACCCGGACCACCGCAACGCGATCGCGATCGCGAAGATGGCGGAAGCGGCCGGGATCGCGATGCTGACGCTGCACGGACGCACGCGCGCGTGCGGCTTCGCGGGTCGGGCCGAGTACGAGACGATCCGTGCCGTCAAGCGGGCGGTTTCGATTCCGGTCGTCGCCAACGGCGACATCGACACGCCCGAGAAGGCGCGCTTCGTGCTCGACTACACGGGGGCGGATGCGATCATGATCGGCCGCGCCGCGCAGGGACGGCCGTGGATCTTCCGCGAGATCGATCACTACCTGCGCACCGGAGATCGGCTTGCGCCGCCGCGCGTGGATGAAGTGCGGCCGCTGCTCGCCGCGCACCTGCACGATCACTACCGCTTCTACGGGCGCGCGGCCGGCGTGCGAACCGCGCGCAAGCACATCATCTGGTACACGAAGCGGCTCGCCGGCGGCGCGCAGTTCTGCGAGCGAATGAACCGGCTCGACGACTGCGATGCGCAGGCCGCCGCACTCGACGAATTCCTGCGCGCGCACGGCGAGCGCCACGGGCGGCTGTACTACGCCGGGCCGACGCCGCACTGAACGACATCACAAGAACCGGAGGAACCATGGGAGCGAACACGCCGCCGCGGACCATCAACCGGCAACTGAACGGCGGCGGCGAGCGCGGCACTGCGGCCGCCGCGCGCGCGGGCGAGCGCGGCGGCGAGACGCTCGAGCAGGCCGTGCTGCGCAGCCTCGACCGGTACTTTGCGGATCTGGACGGCGCCAAGCCGCACGCGCTGCACGAGATGGTGCTGCAGGCGGTCGAGCGCCCGCTGCTGCAGTACGCGATGGCGCGCGCGCGCGGCAACCAGTCGGCCGCGGCCGAGCTGCTCGGGATCAACCGCAACACGCTGCGCAAGAAGCTGCAGGACTATCGCCTGCTCTGAACACCGGGCGACCCATGAAGCAGGCACTGATCAGCGTTTCGGACAAGCGCGGGATCGTCGAATTCGCCCGGTTCCTCGCGGCCGGGGGCTACCGCATCCTGTCGACCGGCGGCACCGCGAAACTGCTCGCCGAGCACGGCGTCGCGGTGACCGAGGTCGCGCAGTACACGGGATTTCCGGAGATCCTCGACGGTCGCGTCAAGACGCTCAATCCGCGCATCCACGCCGGATTGCTCGCGCGGCGCGACGATCCGGCGCACATGCGGGCGCTCGCCGAGCTCGACATCGATCCGATCGAGCTGCTCGTCGTCAACCTGTATCCGTTCGAGCAGGCGGTCGCCCGGCCCGACTGCACCTTCGACGACGCGATCGAGAACATCGACATCGGCGGCCCGGCGATGCTGCGCGCGGCGGCCAAGAACCACGCCTCGGTCGCCGTCGTCGTCGATCCGGACGACTACGCGCGCGTGCGCGGCGAGCTCGATCGCGACGGCGCGGTCAGCGCCGCGACCCGGCTCGAACTCGCGAAGAAGGTGTTCGCGCACACCGCACGCTACGACGGCGCGATCGCCGATTACCTGACCTCGCTCGGCGACGACGGCACGCGCGGCGCGTTTCCCGGCGTGCTCACGCGGCAGTGGGTCAAGGTCCAGCAAATGCGCTACGGCGAGAACCCGCACCAGTCGGCGGCGTTCTATCGCGAGCGCACGGTCGGCGCGGGCGTGCTCGCCGGTTACACGCAACTGCAGGGCAAGGAGCTTTCGTACAACAACATCGCCGACGCCGACGCGGCGTGGGAATGCGTGCGCTCGTTCGACGAGATCGCCTGCGTGATCGTCAAGCACGCGAACCCGTGCGGCGTGGCGATCGGCGCGAGCGCGGCCGACGCGTACGCAAAAGCGTTCAGGACCGATCCGACCTCCGCGTTCGGCGGCATCATCGCCTTCAACCGCCCGGTCGACGGCGCGTGCGCGCAGGCGGTCGCGAAGCAGTTCGTCGAAGTCGTGATCGCGCCGGAATTCGACGCCGATGCACGCGCCGTGTTCGCCGCCAAACAGAACGTGCGGTTGCTGCGGATCGCGCTCGGCGACGCACACAACGATTTCGACTTCAAGCGCGTCGGCGGCGGGCTCCTCGTGCAAACGCCCGACCTGGCGACCGTCGGCCGCGCCGACCTGAAGGTCGTCACCCGGCGTGCGCCGACCGCGCAGCAGATCGACGATCTGCTGTTCGCGTGGCGCGTGGCCAAGTTCGTCAAGAGCAACACGATCGTCTTCGCGCGCGACGGCGCCACGCTCGGCGTCGGCGCCGGCCAGATGAGCCGCATCGACTCGGCGCGAATCGCGTCGATCAAGGCGAAGGAAGCGGGGCTTGCGCTCGCCGGCGCGGCGGTCGCGAGCGACGCGTTCTTCCCTTTCCGCGACGGGCTCGACGCCGTTGCCGATGCGGGCGCGACCTGCGTGATCCAGCCGGGCGGCAGCGTCCGCGACGCCGAAGTCATCGCCGCCGCCGACGAGCGCGGTGTGGCGATGGTGTTCACCGGAGTGCGGCACTTCCGGCATTGACGGCCGCTCGGACAGCGGCCTAACATGGGCGTATTACCGCATTACGCCATGATCGTATGACGGCAGTGACCGCGACCAGCCGACTGACCGAGAAGTTCCAGGCCACGATTCCGCTGCCGGTGCGGCGCGCGCTGAAGCTCGACAAGGGCGATCAGGTGGCCTTCGAGATCCGCGGCGACGTCGTGATCCTGCGGCGCGCCACGCCGCTGGACGTCGAGTTCGCGCGCGCGGTGTCGGGCACGCTCAACGAGTGGGCATCGAAGGCGGACGAGCGTGCCTACGCGGACCTTTAAGGCGAAGCCGGCGGGTCCCCGGGCGCCGAACGCGTTCGACGTGCTGGTCGTTCCGGTCCCTTTCACCGACCGCGCGGCCGAGAAGCGGCGTCCCGCGGTCGCGCTGTCGGCGGCGGGCGCGAACGAGGCCACCGGCCACACCGTGT
>JBKBSH010000140.1:0-5790 GCA_046291795.1 Burkholderiaceae bacterium
AACCAACGGCGCCGAAGTCAAGTCGGCTGCGGCCGCCAAGACGGCGGACAAGGCTGCGATGGGGCCGCCGGGCGGCGGTGCCGCCCCGGTCGAGGTGGTCGTGGCGCAGCCGACGCGGATCAGCGAAGAGCTGCAGGCGGTCGGTTCGCTGCGCTCGAACGAGAGCGTGATACTGCGGCCCGAAGTGTCGGGGCGCATCGCGACGATCGGCTTTCGCGACGGCCAGCCCGTCAGGCGCGGCCAGTTGCTCGTCGCGCTCGACGCGTCGCTGAACCGGGCCGAGGTCGAGCAGGCGCGCGCCGAGCTGGACCTGGCGATCTCGAACCTCAAGCGAACCGAGGATCTCGCGCGCAGGAACTTCGTGAGTCCGAGCGCGCAGGAGCAGGCGGCCTCGAACGTCGACGTCCTCGCCGCGAAACTGAAGCTCGCCGAAGCGCGGCTCGCGAGGATGCGGATCGTCGCGCCTTTCGACGGCGTGGTCGGCATCCGCAACGTGAGCCTCGGCGATTACGTGCGCGAGGGCACCGATCTCGTCAACGTCGAGGACATCCATGTCCTGAAGGTCGACTTCCGCCTGCCCGAGCGCCACTTCACGCAACTGAAGGTCGGCCAGGCCGTCGAGGTCGTGGCCGATGCGCTGCCGGGCGCGCGCTATGCGGGCGCGGTCGAGGCGATCAACCCGCGCATCGATGCGAGCGGACGTTCGCTCGAAGTGCGCGCGCGGCTCGCCAACACCGACGGCCGGCTGCGTCCGGGCATGTTCGCGCGCGTGCGCGTGATCGTCGGCGAGCGCGCCGACGCGCTGCTGGTGCCGGAGGAGGCGATCGTTCCGCTCGGCGACGACTTCTTCGTGTACACGGTCGCCGACGGCAAGGCCAGGCGCGTGCGCGTCAAGCTCGGCGTGCGACGCGATTCGCAGGTCGAGCTGCTCGAAGGTGTGAAGGCCGGCGACCGGGTCGTCACCGCCGGCATGCGCGTGCAGCGCGACGGGCAGCCGGTGCGAGTGGTGAATCCGTGAGCCTGTTCGAACTGTGCATCCGCCGCCCGGTGCTGGCGACCGTGCTGTCGCTGCTGGTGCTGGTGATCGGGCTGATCTCGTACACGCGACTCGCGGTGCGCGAGTATCCGAAGATCGACGAACCGATCGTCAGCGTGCAGACGACGTATCCGGGCGCGTCGGCCGAGGTGATCGAGTCGCAGATCACCAAGGTGCTCGAGGATTCGCTCGCGGGCATCGAAGGGGTCGAGCTGATGACCTCGGCGAGCCGGTCCGAGCGCAGCGACATCAACGTGCGTTTCCGCATCACGCGCGATCCGGACTCGGCGGCCGCCGACGTGCGCGACAAGGTCGCGCGCGTTCGCGCGCGGCTGCCCGACGGTGTCGACGAGCCGGTGATCGCGAAGGTCGAGGCCGACGCGTTCCCGATCATCTGGCTGACGGTGACGCAGGGCGCGCGAACGCCGCTGGAGGTGTCCGATTACCTCGCGCGCTACGTCAAGCCGCGGCTGTCGGTGCTGCCGGGCGCAGCCGACGTGTGGATCTTCGGCGAGCGGCGCATCAGCATGCGCATCGACGTCGACCGCGACCGGCTGGCCGGCTACCGCCTGACCGTGCAGGACGTCGAGGATGCGCTGCGCAGGCAGAACGTCGAGCTGCCGTCGGGGCGGATCGAATCGACCAAGCGCGAGTTCAACGTCGTCGCGGCGACCGACCTGCAGCGGGTCGGCGAGTTCGAGAACGCGATCGTCACGACGTTCAACGGCTACCCGGTCCGGCTGCGGGACGTCGCGACGGTTCGCGTCGGCGCGCAGAGCGAACGCGTGATCGCGCGCTTCAACGGCGAGCCGTCGATCAACATGGGAGTCGTCAAGCAGGCGACCGGCAATCCGCTCGAGCTGTCGGCCGCCGTGCGCCAGGAAGTCGCCAGGATCAACGAGACGCTGCCGCCGGGCATGCGGATCACGGTCGCCTACGACTCGTCGGTGTTCATCGACCGCTCGATCAGGTCGGTCTTCACGACGGTCGCCGAGGCGGTCGTGCTGGTCGTGCTCGTGATCTTCTTCTTCCTGCGCAACCTGCGCGCCACGCTGATCCCGCTGGTGACGATCCCGGTTTCGCTGGTCGGGGCGTTTGCGCTGATGTATGCGTTCGGCTTCACGATCAACACGCTGACGCTGCTCGCGCTGGTGCTGGCGATCGGGCTGGTGGTCGACGACGCGATCGTCGTGCTCGAGAACATCTACCGCAACGTCGAGCACGGCATGCCGCGTGTCGAGGCGGCGATCAAGGGCGTCCGGGAAATCGGCTTCGCGGTGGTCGCGATGACGCTGACGCTGGTTGCGGTGTTCGCGCCGCTGGCGTTCTCGACCGGACGCACCGGGCGGCTGTTCATCGAGTTCGCGCTCGCGCTGGCCGGCGCGGTGCTGGTGTCGGGCTTCGTCGCGCTGACGTTGTCGCCGATGATGTGCAGCAAGCTGTTGCGCCACGAGGCCAGGCACGGCCGGCTGTACCGGGCGATCGACGGGTTTCTCGACGCGCTGACGCAGGGCTACGCGCGTTCGCTCGCGTGGGTGCTGGCGCACCGGTGGACCGTGCTCGCCGGGTGGGCGATCGTCGTCGCCGCGGGCGCCGGGCTGTTCACGCTGATCCGCTCCGAACTCGCGCCGCTGGAGGACCGCGGCGTGATCTTCGGCCGCATCCAGTCGCCGCAGGGATCGACCGTCGAGTACACGTCCGGGCAGCTGCGCGCGATCGAGGCGTACTACGCGACGATTCCCGAGGCGGCCGCGTACAACGCGATCGCGGGCTTCCCGACCGTCGACGTCGGCAACGCGATCCTGCGGCTCAAGCCGTGGGAGGAACGCGAACGCAAGCAGCAGGACATCGCGCGCGAGCTGAACCAGAAGTTCGCGACGCTGCCGGGGGCGATCGGCTTCGCGGTCAATCCGCCGTCGCTCGGCCAGTCGCCGCGCGCGCTGCCGATCGAGTACGTGATCATGGCGCAGATTCCCTACGCCGAGCTCGATCGCATCGTCACCGCGTTCATCGCCGAGATGAGCAGATTCCCCGGCGTGCAGAACCTGCAGTCGGACCTGCGGCTGAACACGCCCGAACTGCGCGTCGAGGTCGACCGCGACAAGCTCGGCGACCTCGGCATCGCGGTGGAGACGGTGGGCCGCACGCTGCAGACGATGCTCGGCGGCCGGCAGGTCACACGCTTCAAGAAGGACGGCGAGCAGTACGACGTGATCGTGCAGGTCGCCCCGCGCGACCGCACGCGGCCGAACGACATCAGCGACATCTACGTGCGCGCGCGCGACGGCTCGATGGTGCAACTGGCCAACGTCGTGACCGTGCACGAAGGCGTCAGCCCGCAGTCGCTGAACCACTTCAACCGGCTGCGTGCGGTGACGATCACCGGCCAGGTCGCACCCGGCTACACGCTCGGCGACGTGCTGCCGGTGATGGACCGGGTCGCGCGCCAGGTGCTGCCGCAAGCCGCGCTGACCGACCTGAACGGGCAGTCGCGCGAGTTCCGCGACACGCGCGGCAGCATCTACCTGACCTTCGCGCTGGCGATCGTCTTCATCTACCTGGTGCTGTCGGCGCAGTTCGAGAGCTTCGCCGATCCTTTCGTGATCATGCTGTCGGTGCCGCTGTCGATCACCGGCGCGCTGCTGGCGCTGTGGCTGGCGGGCGGAACGCTGAACATCTACAGCCAGATCGGGCTGATCACGCTGGTGGGACTGATCACCAAGCACGGCATCCTGATCGTCGAGTTCGCGAACCAGCTTCGCAGCCGCGGCGAGGCGCTGTTCGCGGCGGTCCGGCACGCGGCCGAGTTGCGCCTGCGCCCGATCCTGATGACCACCGGCGCGATGGTGCTCGGTGCGGTGCCGCTGGCGATCGCCACGGGCGCGGGCGCGGAAAGCCGCAAGCAGATCGGCTGGGTGATCGTCGGCGGTCTCGCGCTCGGCACCGTGCTGACGCTGTACGTCGTGCCGACCGTCTACACGCTCGTTCGCGAGTGGCTCGACCGCGGCAAGCCGGTGGCGGCGGCCGGCGGCGCCGTGGCTGCGCACGCGCCGGCGGGCCGTGCGGAATGAAGCCCATGCGCCAGGTCGTCCTCGACACGGAAACCACCGGCCTCGAAGCGAAGGAAGGGCATCGCATCATCGAGGTCGGCTGCATCGAGATCGTCAGCCGGCGCATCACCGAGCGCCGGCTGCACCACTACATCAATCCGGAGCGCGCCAGCGACGACGGCGC
This sequence comes from Burkholderiaceae bacterium, assembly GCA_046291795.1. Taxonomy (GTDB): domain Bacteria; phylum Pseudomonadota; class Gammaproteobacteria; order Burkholderiales; family Burkholderiaceae_F; genus DSNY01. Next base: position 4,271 of record JBKBSH010000140.1, read on the forward strand.
GGTCGCGGTGCACGGACTGACCGACGAGTTTCTCGCCGACAAGCCGAAGTTCGCCGACATCGTCGACGATCTGCTCGCGTTCGTGCGCGGCGCCGAGGTGATCATCCACAACGCGCCGTTCGACCTCGAGTTCCTCGACGCCGAGCTGGCGCGGCTGGGGCGCCCGGCGTTCCGCGAACACTGCGCCGCGGTCACCGACACGCTGAAGCTCGCGCGCGAGCTGCATCCGGGCAAGCGCAACTCGCTCGATGCGCTGTGCGAGCGGTACGGGGTGTCCAACAGCCACCGTACGCTGCACGGCGCGCTGCTCGACGCGGGGCTGCTGGCCGAGGTGTATCTGGCGATGACGCGCGGCCAGGACAGCCTGACGATCGACATCGCACCGGGCGCGGCGCTCGGCGAATTCGGCTCGATCGACGCGTCGCAGCTCATCGTGCTGCCGGCAAGCGCCGAGGAAGTCGCCGCGCACGAAGCCGTGCTCGACGCGATCGAAGCCGAAGCCAAAGGCGCGAGCGTGTGGCGCAGCGCGGCGTTCAGCTAGATTTCGGCCGCCGTCCGGCAGACGCGATCCGCTCGCGCAGTTCGCGCTTGAGCACCTTGCCGGTCGCGTTCTTCGGCAGCTCGTCGACGAAGACGTAGCGCTTCGGCCGCTTGAAGCGCGCGATGTGCTCGAGGCAGAACGCATCGAGCTCGCCGGCCGTGCATTCGCGCGCCGGATCGGGCACGACGACCGCGACGACGTTTTCTCCCCAGTCGGGATCGGGTTCGCCGATCACCGCGGCTTCGCGCACGGCCGGGTGCAGAAGCAGAACCTCCTCGACTTCGCGCGGGTAGATGTTGGTCCCGCCCGAGATGATCAGATCCTTGCTGCGGTCGACCAGCGTGAGATAACCGTGCTCGTCGAGGCGACCGAGATCGCCCGTGTGCAGCCAGCCGCCGGCAAGCGCCCGGGCGGTCGCGTCCGCGTTGTTCAGGTACCCGCGCATCACCGGGTCGCCGCGCACGACGACTTCGCCGGTCTCACCGGTCGCAAGGGGGCGATCGTCTTCGCCGACGACGGCCACCTCGACCCCGGTCTGCGCGCGGCCGACCGAACCGAGCCGCGCCAGCCAGCGCGCGTCGTCATCGTCCGGCCTGCGCGCGTGGTCGGCGATCGGCAGCACGGTGATCGTCATCGGGCTTTCGCCCTGGCCGTAGATCTGCGCGAGCCGCGGGCCCAGACGGTCGAGCGCGCGCCGGCAGTCGGCGACGTACATCGGCCCGCCGCCGTAGACGATGAGCTTCAGCCCGCGTGCGTCGCCACGCAGTCCGTCGACGAGCCGCATCACCATCGTCGGCGCGGCGAAGAACTTCACACCCCGCGCCGCTTCGAGGATCGCGTCGATCTCGGCCACGTCGAAGGCCGGCACCTCGCCGCGCGTGGTGCGGATGATGAAGTGGATGCGGGCCAGCACCGATTCCGACACTTGCGTGTAGAATACCGTCATGCGGCCGTTGAAGGCTTGCTCCAGGATCGCCTG
>JBKBSH010000141.1:0-3826 GCA_046291795.1 Burkholderiaceae bacterium
CTGCAGCGATCCGGGCGATCAGAAGTTCATCGACCTCGCGGTGGGCGCGCGTGCCGACGCGCTGGTCTCGAAGGACCGCGCGCTGCTCGCGTTGCACCGGCGTGCGGCGCGCGCCGGGCTGAAGATCGTCTCGCCGCAGGCCGCGCCGGCGGCGCTCGGGTTTGCGGCAGGCGGGGACGGCGTCTGATCCGGGCCGCGCGCGTCGCGCGGCGCGTCAGCGCAGCGGACCGAGCAGCGCGTACCGCAGTGCGCGTGCGTCGTCGAGCGCGTGATGGCGGCGCAGCCCGAGCGCACGCGCGCCGTCGTCGAGCCGTTCGGCATCGATCGGTACGTGCCGCCAATCGGCGTCGGCGGGCAGATCCTCGCGGCCGAGCAGATCCGCGAGCGCCCAGCGGTCGAAGCCCGAGTCGGAAACGATCGTCACCGGCGCCGCTTCGGCACGTTCTGCGATCCAGTGCGCGAACGCGTCGGCCGCGACCGGGTGCGGCACCGCGCCGCCTTCGAGCTGCGGCAGCACCTCGGCGCGCACGAATTCGCTGCAATGCTCGGGCCGCCAGTCGCTCAACTCGCGGTAGAACGCGGCGGAATCGGTCGCGACCGCACCGATGCTGATCAGCCGCGGCTCGGCGAGGCTCGTGAACTCGCTGTCGACGAAGACGTACGTCCGATCGCCGGTCGGCTCGAGCAGCGCCGCCGGTGGCGGCAGCACGCGGAACAGCGGCACTTCGTCGAAATAGCGGGGCTTCGGCAGCGCGAGTTGCGCGATCACTTCGCCTGCCGGAAGGTCGGTCTCCCTGAAGCCGGCGCGCCGGACCGCGCGCAGTGCGCGCACGTTGCGGCGCGAGGGACGTGCGACGAAGCGGTTGACGCCGAAGTTCTGCTGCAACCACTCGCACGCGAGCATCAGCGCTTCCGACCCGCGGCCCCGCCCGCAATGGCGCAGTCCGGCAAGCCAGACATCGAGTTCGACGACGTCGCGCGGCAGGTCGATGCGCCGATACGCCAGAAAGCCGATGTCCGCGCCGTCGGCCTGCACGATCAGGCCGCGGCCGTCGAGAGGGCGAGACCCTTCGAAGAAGTGCGGCTCGTAGTCGTCGCAGAACTGCTCGTAGGTCGGCGCTGGATGGTCCGGGAAAAGGGGCTGCCCCATCGTCGCCCGCGCCAGATCGGAATCGACCAGCCACGCGTAGGCGCGCGGCCGGTCGGCGAGCACCGCCCGCCGCAGGCGCACCTTCCGACCGCTCGCGATCGTCATCGCGCCGCCTCGGCCCGCAGCAGGTGGCCGTGCAGCGGATCGAGCAGCGCGCGGCCGAGCCGTCGCGAACGCGCCGCGCTCCAGCCGGTACGCGGGTCGGGCGCGTCGGCGTTGTCCTTGAACGGCATCTCGAGCGTCAGCGACAGGCAGCCAAAGGTGTGACCGACGTACTTCGATGCGAGCTTGAGGAGTTCGTCCCGGTACTTGTCGGGCGAATAGCCATGCCGCGTCTGGAAGTCCGGGCTCGCACGCCCGAAGTCCGCGCAGAACGCCTGCTGCTCGGCGCGCTGGCTTGCGCCGAACGCCGGAAGCATCTCGCAGCCGGCGGCGAAAACGTAAGGCAGGTCCTCGTCGCCGTGGATGTCGAAGAACGCGTCGACGCCGGTCGCGTGCATCGCTTCGCGCACGCACGCGACCTCGGGGCTGGTTTCGCGCGACGGTGCCAGCCATTCGCGGTTCAGGTTCGCGCCGGCCGCGTTCGTGCGCAGGTTGCCGAGCACCGAGCCGTCCGGGTTCATGTTCGGAACGACGTAGAAGGTCGCCCGCCGCCGCAGCTCGCGCGCGAGCGGATCGGCCGAGTCGAGCAGACGATCGAGCAGACCTTCGACGAACCACTCGGCCATCGTCTCGCCCGGATGCTGCCGCGCGATGATCCAGACGACGCGCGCGCCCGTGCCGACGACGAGGGCGTCGACGTCGCGGCCCTGCACGCTCGCGCCGAGCCGGCGCAGTACGGCACCCCGCGCGACCGCGTCGGCGAGCAGGTCGAGATGGCGCTCCCACGAGTACGGCTCGAAGTAGGCCAAATAAATCGGGTCGCACGCCACGCCGGGACGGATCGTCATGACCCGGCCGTCGAACTGCGTCGGCACACGCTGCCAGTGCCTGCGGTCGGAGCTCGCCAGCGCGGCGTAGCCTTCCCAGCCCTTCGGATAAGTCGTCGATCCCGCGTTGACGATGCGCAGCTCGAGCGGACGGCCTGCCGCACCGCCGACACGAAAGTAGAACCACTGCAGGAACTCGCACGCCGTCCCGTCGGCACGCAGGTCGTGCCGGATCGCCAGCTCGATCGCGTCGGGCGCGTCGCAGCCGAGCACCTCGATCGCGCCGCCGTCGAACGCGCTGGACACGTGCAGCGTCATCGCTTCACGCGATCCGGCCCGCGGCGCGCGTGCGCACGGCCTGCGTTCGGCGGTCGGGCGAGGCGTCGGCAGGCCGCGGCATGCGTTGTCTTTTCGTGAAACTGCGTTGCGCGAAAGTATAATTTCCCGCGTCCGTCCGACTCGTCTCATCGCGCCGCGCGATGATTCCGCTCTCGCGCCGCGCCTTCGATGTCCAACGATTCTGCGTCCTTTGCACCGGGCCCGACCGCGCCCGACCTCGCCGCGCTGCTCGGCGCGTCGAAGCTGCCGCGCGTCGGCACGACGATCTTCACCGTGATGTCGGCGCTGGCAGCGAGGCACGGCGCGGTCAACCTCGGGCAGGGTTTTCCGGACTTCGACTGCGATCCGAAGCTGCAGCGCTACTTCGCCGAAGCGATCGCCGCCGGCCACAACCAGTATGCGCCGATGGCCGGCGTGCCCGCGTTGCGCCAGGCCGTCGCCGCGAAAGTCCGGCGCCTGTACGGCCGCACGTACGATCCGGAAACGGAGATCACGATCACGGCCGGTGCGACGCAGGCGCTGATGACCGCCGTGCTCGCGCTCGCTCGGTCCGGCGACGAAGTCATCGTTCTCGAACCCGTCTACGACAGCTACGCGCCTTCGATCGAACTGGCCGGCGCGCGCCCGGTGTTCGTTCCGCTGGACTCGACGCGCGGCTACGCGCCCGACTGGGATCGCGTTCGCGCCGCGATCTCGCCGCGCACGCGGCTGCTGATGATCAATTTCCCGCACAACCCGACCGGCCGCATCCTGCGCGAGGACGACCTGCGCGCGCTCGAGGCGATCGTCGAATCGACCGGCGTCATCGTGATCTCGGACGAGGTCTACGAGCACATCGTGTTCGACGGCGCACCGCACCGCTCGGTCGCGACTTCGCCGCTGCTCGCCGAGCGCAGCGTCGTGATCTCGAGCTTCGGCAAGACCTTTCACACGACGGGGTGGAAGATCGGCTATGCGTGCGCGCCGCGCGCGATCTCGGCCGAGCTGCGCAAGGTCCACCAGTTCATGGTGTTCGCGGTCAACACGCCCGGGCAGCACGCGGTCGCGCGCTACCTCGAGGATGCCGCACCGTACGAGACGCTGGCGGCGTTCTACCAGGCCAAGCGCGATCTGTTCGTCGCAGGGCTGGCCCAGTCGCGCTTCCGGCTGCTGCCCTGCGAAGGCACGTATTTCGTGCTCGCGGACTACTCTGCGATCTCGGATCTGCCCGAGGCCGACTTCGCGCAGAAGATGATCGTCGACTACGGGGTCGCGGTGATTCCCGTGTCGGGCTTCTACGAGCGGCCGGTCGAGGCGCGTGTCGTTCGCTTCTGCTTCGCGAAGAAGGACGAAACGCTGCGCGCCGCGCTGGAGCGGCTTCGCAAGCTGTGATCTGCAGGGCCTATTGAGGCCCTACCTCGTCTGCCGC
>JBKBSH010000141.1:3836-5760 GCA_046291795.1 Burkholderiaceae bacterium
TGAGATCGGCTGCCTCTTCGACGGGATCGGGATGAACCACGCACTGCCGCCGGCCGCGCCGGTCCTCGAAAACGTCAACGTCATCGGCTTCGAGCCGATGCCCACGCCCGCCGAGGTCCACGCGCGCGCACCGCTGACCGCGAAAGCCGCCGAGACCGTCGCGTCGGGGCGCGCCACACTGCGCGCGATCCTCGAGCGGCGCGATCCTCGCATTTTCGTCGTCGTCGGCCCCTGTTCGATCCACGATCCGGCCGCGGCGCTCGACTACGCACGCCGCCTGAGGCGACTTGCCGACGAGGTCGCCGCGACGATGTTCGTCGTGATGCGCGTGTACTTCGAGAAGCCGCGCACCGCCACCGGCTGGAAGGGCTTCATCAACGACCCGCGCATGGACGACTCCTTCCACATCGAGGAGGGCATCACGCGCGCGCGGCAACTGCTGCTCGATCTGGCCGAGCTGGGTCTGCCGACCGGTTCAGAGGCGCTCGATCCGATGTCGCCGCAGTATCTGGCCGATCTGATCTCCTGGTATGCGATCGGCGCGCGAACGACCGAGTCGCAGACGCACCGCGAAATGGCGAGCGGACTGTCGACGCCGGTCGGCTTCAAGAACGGCACCGACGGCGCGCTGGACGTCGCGATCAACGCGATCAGGTCGGCGGCGCATCCGCACAGCTTCCTCGGCATCAACGCGAGCGGCCGCGCGGCGGTCGTTCGCACGCGCGGCCACGGGCCCCGCCACCACGTGCAGCGCGGCGGCGGCGGGCGGCCTAACTACGACTCGGTGAGGGTGCGGCTGGCGTAAAAGGCGCTCGCCGCCGCCGGGCTCCCGGCGAACATCGTCATCGACTGCTCGCACGCGAACTCGCTGAAGGATGCTTCGTTGCAGCCGCTCGTCTTCGCCGACTGCATCCATCAGATCAAGGAAGGTGCGACGTCGATCGTCGGTCTGATGCTCGAAAGCAACATCCACCCGGGCAACCAGCCGATTCCCGACGATCTGTCGCAGCTCGCCTACGGCGTTTCGGTGACCGACGCCTGCATCGGCTGGGACACCACCGAGGAATTGCTGCTGCGTGCGAACACGGAGCTTGCGCCGGTGATCGCGCAGCGCGGCTCGGCGCGGCGCTGAGGATCAGGCCGGAGCCCGCCCGGCGCGCTTGGCCGCGTACATCGCCGCGTCCGCGTGCCGAACGAGCGCGTCGCAGTCCTCGCCGTCGCCCGGGTAGATCGCCACGCCGATCGAGCACGAAACGCGCACCTGCGCGCCGGCGGCGTGCAGCGGCGCGGACACCTGCTCGGAGATGCAGCGTGCGACCCGCTCGACCACGCCGAGGTCGGCGAGGTCGGGCAGCGCGACGACGAACTCGTCGCCGCCGTAGCGGCTGACGGTGTCGGTATCGCGAACACACTGGCCGAGCCGGCTCGCGATTTCGCGCAGCAGCGCATCGCCGGCCTGATGACCGAACGAGTCGTTGACGCGTTTGAAGTCGTCGAGATCGACGAACAGCAGCGCGAGCCTCGTTCCGGTCCGCGCCGCCCGCGAGATCGCCTGGTCGACGCGGTCGCGCAGCAGCAGCCGGTTCGGAAGCTGCGTCAGCGGATCGTGGTGCGCGAGGAACGCCATGCGCGCCTGCGACGCCTTGCGCTCGGTGACGTCCGAGAACATCGCCACGCAGTGAATCGGCTCGCCGGCGCGGTCGCGCACGGTCGAAACGCTGAGCCAGCCCGGAAAGCCGCTGCCGTCGACCCGGCGCGCGCGGACCTCGCCGCTCCACTGACCGCGACGCTTCAGCGCACGCCGCAGCGTCGCCTCGAGCTCGTCACCTTCCGCACCGGCGGCAAAGTCGAAGATGGGCCGGCCGGCGACCCGCGCGGCATCGGCGCCGACCAGATCGACGAACGCCGGATTGACCGAAAGGAT
>JBKBSH010000142.1:0-5751 GCA_046291795.1 Burkholderiaceae bacterium
GCCACGCCCCCCGCCACGCCGTTGGGCATCGCCACCATCGCGGCGATCAGCAGCAGCCCGACGGCGAAGAAGCCGCCCGTGACCAGGATCGCCTGCCGGTGCTCGTTGCCCGTGGCGAGCATCACCGCACCATACGTGAGCGGCCCGACGATCGCGGCCAGCTGGGTCGCCAGCGTCCACAGCCCGTAGAACTCGGCCAGCCGATTCGCCGGCGCGAACAGCCCCACCATCGCGCGGCCCGCCGACTGGCTCGATCCCATCGCAAGTCCCGCGAGGTTGGCCGCGACCCAGAACATCGCTTCGGTCGTCGCCACCGCGGCGACCCAGGTCATCGCGAGCCACGCCAGCAGCGTCAGCGCGAGCGCGCGCCGATGGCCGATCGCGTCCTGCACGTAGCCGAACCCGAACGCGCCGATCGCAGCGGTGACGTTGACGATCAGGACGAGCAGCATCGTCTGCTCGAAACCGAACTTCATCACGTCCTGCGCGTAGATCGCCGCCAGCGCGATCACGACCGTCACACCCGCCTGATAAAAGGCGCCGCATGCCAGCAGCGCCGCGAAGTCGCGATAGCGCCGTGCTTCGCGCAGCGTCTGCCAGAGCCTGCGCAGCGAAGCGGCCACGTACCCGCCCACCGGCAGCGCGGATTGCGGGCGGGCTCGCTCCTTCAGGACCAGCAACGTCGGGATCGCCGCGAGCGCGAACACGCCGGCGACGATCAGCATCGTGATCGGCACGAATTGCTCCGCGGTGGCACCCTGTCCGCGCGCCCACACGACGTAGCCCAGGCACAGCGCGAGCGCGATCAGCCCGCCGACATAGCCGAAGCTCCAGCCCCAGCCGGAGACGCGGCCGAGCGCCTGCGGCCGCGCCAGTTCCGGAAGGAACGCGGCGATCAGCCCCACGCCAGCCATGAAAAAGAAGTTCGAGACGATGATCGCGGACGAAGCGATCGCGACGTCGCCCGGCCCCGCCAGCGCGAGCGCCGCCGTCGAAGCCACGCAGCCGCCGGTGGACAGCGCGAGCAGCACCTTCTTGCGCGCGCGCAGATCCGCGTACGCACCGATCAGCGGCATCGCGACCATCACGAGCGCATTGGACACCGCGAGCACCCAGGTCCAGACGGTGGTCGGGTGTGCCAGCCCCGCCGCGACGACCCCGACGAAATACGCGTTGAACACCGCCGTCAGCACGACCGTCGTGTAGCCGGAATTGGCGAAGTCGTAGCAGGCCCATGCAGCGACTTCGCGGCGCGTGACGCCGGGATTCAGGGCTTCTGGATCGAACAGGGACATACGCGCTCCGCGGGCGGATGGTAGCGGCAAACCGGCCCATATACTGCGCGCCCATGAACAACCTCGACCGCATCGACCGGCAGATCCTCGAGATCCTCCAGCGCGACGGACGCATCACGAACCAGGCGCTGTCGGAGCGGGTGGCGCTCAGCCCGCGCGCGTGCCTGGAACGCGTGCGCCGCCTCGAGCGCGCGGGCATCATCACCGGCTACATGGCGGTGGTCGAACCGCGCAAGTTGGGCGGGCTGCTGACGATCGTCGTCGAGGTGTCGCTGCGCGAGCAGAGCCAGGCCACGCATGCGCGCTTCGAGCAGAAAATGCGCGCGTGCGACGAGGTCATCGAGTGCTTTCTCGTCTCCGGCAGTTGCGACTACGTGCTGCGGCTCGCCTGCCGCAGCCTCGACCATTATCGCGAGCTGACCAACGCCTGGACCGACGACCCGACGCTCGGCGTGGAGCGCATCGCGTCGAAACCCGAGCTGCAGACCGTCAAGGCATTCCGCGGTTACCCGCTGCCCTGACCCGCTCGATCGACTCGCGCAGGTTGCTGCGCGCGATCGCCTCGAAGCGCTCGCGGAACGCGGGCAGGCAGAAGATCGCCGGACGCTCGAGCAGCCGCTCGAAGAACTGGACGCGCCGCTGCGCGAAGAAGTCCCAGGCGTCGTCGTCGTTTTCCATCAGGATCAGCGGCCGCTGCTCGGCGAAGACTTCGCGCGAATAGCGGACGAACTCGTCGCGCGGCGCCGCCAGCCGCATCAGATCCAGATCGATCACCAGTTGCGCCTCGCTGCTTCGGGCGACGTGCTCGGCCGTGTCGATCACGATCGCGTAGGCCGTCTCCACGATCGGCGCGGCGAGCCTGCCCGCGTACACGCGAAGCAGTTGTGCCGACAGCGCCTCGTTCAGCCCGCGCGCCGCGCCCGGAACGTAGATCGCATCGTGGAACAACACCGCCAGCGCCTGCGGTGCCGACAGCCGCAGCCCGAACGCGACGGCTGCGTCGAACATTTCGCGCAGATGGCGCCGGTCGTGATAGCGGCGGTGCGGCTCGTCGTAGAAGCGCAGCACCTCGTCGATACGCTCCGGCTCGAATCCCGCTGCGACGAGCGGCGCGAGCGCCGGGTGGCCCGCGTTCAAGGCAGCGGTGAAATTCATGCGGGGCATCGTAGTGGTCGCGGCAGGCAGCGCAATGGGAATATTCCCGCCCGCAGCACGGTCGCGGCGGCGCAGCACGCGCGACCGCAGAAGCTGAATTCAGCGGGGCCGGATACGGCCAACTCGGCGAACGCACCGAACCAAATTCGCCGCCGATGCAGCGACGGCTGCCTAGACTGTGAAGGCGATGATCTTTCCCAAGGCCGCCATGCAAGCGCTCCACCGCAGTGCGCAACAGGCCATCGAGCTCGAGCGCCGCGTCGCGGCGGCGAACTACGACCCGCTGCCGGTCGTGCTTTCGCAGGGCCGCGGCGAATGGCTGACGGACGTCGAGGGCAGGCGCTACCTGGACTTCATGAGCGCGTATTCGGCCGTCAGCCACGGCCACGCGCATCCGCGGCTCGTCCGGGCGCTCACCGAGCAGGCTCAGCGCGTCGCGGTCACCTCCCGCGCTTATCACAGCGACACGCTCGGGCCCTTCCTCGAACGCGTGACGCGGCTCACGGGGCTCGACCGTGCACTGCCGGCCAACGGCGGTGCCGAGTCGGTCGAAACCGCGATCAAGGCCGCGCGACGCTGGGGCTACCGGGTCAAGGGGATCGCGCGCGACCAGGCGAACATCGTCGTGGCGCGCGGCAACTTCCACGGCCGCACGACGACGATCGTGGGGTTCTCGACCGAACCGGCATACCGAGCCGACTTCGGCCCGTTCGCGCCGGGCTTCCGCCATTTTGACTTCGGCGACATCGATTCGCTCGCGTCGGCGATCGACGAGAACACCTGCGCGGTGCTGATCGAGCCGATCCAAGGCGAAGCGGGAATCATCGTTCCGCCCGATGGTTTTCTGCGCGCAGCGCGCAAGCTGTGCGACGAGCGTCGCGTACTGCTGATCCTCGACGAGATCCAGTCGGGGCTGGGCCGCACCGGGCGCTGGTTCGCATTCCAGCACGAAGGTATCCGGCCGGACGGCGTCATCCTCGGCAAGGCGCTCGGCGGCGGACTGCTGCCGGTGAGTTGCTTCGTCGCGACGGACGACGTCATGCGCGTGTTCGAGCCCGGCAGCCACGGCTCGACCTTCGGCGGCAATCCGCTCGCAGCCGCGGTCGGTCTCGAAGCCTTGCGGGTCATCGAGGACGAAGGGCTCATCGCGCGCAGCGCCGCGCTCGGCGCGCACCTGCTCGCCCGGCTGCGCGCGATCGAAAGCGCGCTCGTCGTCGACGTTCGCGGCCGCGGGCTGTGGGCCGGCGTCGAGCTCGACCCGCGCCGGGTGAGTGTGCGCCGCGTCGTCGAGCGGCTCGCCGAACGCGGCGTGCTGTCGAAGGAAACGCACGAGACGGTGATCCGCTTCGCACCGCCGCTCGTGATCTCGCGCGAGGCGCTGGACTGGGGGCTGGATGTGTTCGCCGAGACGCTGCGCGAATTCGAACCCGCGCCGTCGCGCGAAAGGGACGAGACCGAATTGCCTGGGATCGCAACACGGAGGAGAACCGAAGTGCACGAACAACTGCGTCGATCGGGAAGCCAGCCCCGCGCGCACCTGATGATGTGCGCGCCGGATTACTTCGAGGTCAGCTACCGGATCAACCCGTGGATGGATCCGGCGCAGTGGTCGGCATCGGCCGAGCGGCTGGCACGGGACGCACGGCGCGGCTGGCAGCAGCTGAAGTCCGCCTACGAGCGGCTCGGCGCGCGCGTCGACGTGCAACCGCCGCAGCCAGGGCTGCCCGACATGGTCTTCACCGCAAACGCGGCGCTGGTGCTCGACCGCAAGGCGCTGCTCGCGCGCTTCCTGTTCCCCGAGCGCCAAGGCGAAGAAGTGCACGACCGCGCGTTCTTCCAGGCACTTCGCGCGCGCGGCGCGATCGACGAAGTCGTCGAGACCCCGCAAGGGCTGGTCTTCGAAGGCGCCGGAGACGCGATCTGGGACGCCGCGCGCGGCGTCCTGTGGACCGGCTACGGCCAGCGCTCCAGCCGCGAGATGCAATACGTACTCGCGGAGATCTACGCGGTGCCGACCGTGGCGCTCGAGCTGGTCGACCCGCGCTTCTATCACCTCGACACCTGTTTGTGCGTGCTGTCGGGCGGCGAAGTCATGGTCTACCCGCCTGCGTTCGCGGCGAAGAGTCTCGGCCTGATCGAGGAACTGGTCGGACGCGACAAGCTGATCGTCGCGAGCGACGACGACGCGTACCACCTCGCGGTCAACTCCGTGTGCCTCGGCCGCGACGTCGTGCTGTGCCACGCGAGCGATGCATTGCGCGGGGCGCTCGCCGAGCGCGGCTACCGGCCGCACGTGGTCGCGCTCGAGTCGTTCAATCGTGCGGGCGGCGCGGCCTACTGCCTGACGCTGCGGCTCGATGTGCAGACGCGCCCGGAGGGCCGGCGCGCGATGCTCTTCGTCGAGGACGATTTCAACGAGTTTCGCGCGGCTGCCTGAAGCGCAAACCGCTGTCTCCACTTGGCGGCGCGAGCGGAAACCGACGAGCGGCCCGCCGCGCCGCAATTTTCTTTGTCGACGCCGTAGACGGGCTTCGCGCGCTGATCGGTCTGAGCGGATCGGGCGACCGGTCGCTGTTCGGCGGACGCATTCCGAGCCGCCCGGCCGCGCCGCGTCGGCTCGGACTGGTCACTCGCGCGAGGTCTTCGGCGCCCAGGCCGGTGGCCGCTTGTTCATGAAGGCGTCCACACCTTCCTGCGCGCACTCTTCGACCATGTTGCACGCCATCGTCTGGCCGGCGAGCTGGTACGCGGCCTCGATGCCCATTTCGAGCTGCCTGTAGAACATGCCCTTGCCCATCGCGATCGCGACCGCCGGTTTGGCGACGATCGACGCGGCGAGCTTCTCGACTTCGGCGTCGAGCCGATCGGGCGCGACGACGCGGTTTACGAGCCCGCGCTCGCGCGCCGTGGCGGCGTCGATGAAGTCGCCGGTGACGAGCATTTCGAACGCCTGCTTGCGGCCGACGTTGCGCGCGAGCGCCACCGAAGGTGTGGCGCAGAACAGCCCCACGTTGATGCCCGATACGGCGAACTTCGCGACATCCGCCGCTACTGCCAGATCGCACATCGCGACGAGCTGACAGCCGGCCGCGGTGGCGATGCCGTGCACCCGCGCGATCACCGGCTGGGGCATCGTCTGGATCCGCAGCATCATCTTCGCGCAGTCGGCGAAGAGCTTCTGGTAGTAATCGAGCCGCGGGCTCGCCTTCATCTGCTTCAGGTCGTGCCCCGCGCAGAACGCCTTGCCGGCGCCGCCGATCACGACCACCCGCGCGGTCGAGTCGGCGGCGATCGAGTCGAG
>JBKBSH010000143.1:0-5681 GCA_046291795.1 Burkholderiaceae bacterium
GCGCGAAGCCGGCGTTCCCGCGCAGCGCGCGGGAATACACTGCGTGTCCGCGTTGTTTGCTGCTTCGTCCGGACAGGACGATCAACCCAAGGAGATGAACGATGAAGACGAGACTTGCGTTTGCCGTAGCCACACTGGCCTTTTCGTCGGCCGCGCTGGCCTTTCACTGCCCGGCCGACATGAAGAAGATCGACGAGGCGTTGGCCAAGAACCCGAAGCTCAGCGCGGAGCAGATGGCCGAGGTGAAGAAGTATCGAGCCGACGGTGAGTCGCTGCACAAGGCCGGCAAGCACCAGGAGTCGGTCGATACGCTGGCCAAGGCGATGAAGATCCTCGGGATCAAGTGATCGCCCAGCGCGATCGGAAAAGCCGCCCGCCGGGCGGCTTTTTTTTGGGGCCAGCGAGTCGTCCGTCGCGCCGACGCGTCTTTGCGCGCATCGCCGGCGGGGCGCAGACTGCGCGTTTGATCGGCGCCCCTTTGCGGGCCGAGGAGCGACCATGGTAGGCGAATCCCTTCATGCCAGTTGCCTGCGAATCGCGCAGCACCTGGCCGACGGCTATGCGCGCGCCGGCGGCCCGCCGTGCACTTTCAGCATCGTCGGTGCGGGCGAACTCGTCCGCTCTCCGCGCCAGACGATCGATTGCACGCTGTACGCGTACCGCTTCGCGCAGAACCAGAACCTGCGCAGCGCGCGTCCGCGCGACCTGCGGCCGCGGGCGAGCGGCGACGCGCCGCCGGCGATGCTCGACGTCCATCTGCTGCTGACCGCATGGGCCGAGCGTGCCGAAGACGAGTTGGCCGTGCTCGGCTGGGTCGCACGCGAACTGAACGGCGCGCCGCGCATCGAGTACCCGACGCCGGCGGGCACCGCCACGGCCGATGTCGTCGCCGACGAGCTGTCGGTCGGCGATCTCGGCGCACTATGGCGCGCACTGGCGCTGCCGCTGCGGCCGTCGTTGACTTACGTCGTGCGCCAGGTTGCGCTGTGAACGCGCGCAGATACAACATGTTGGATTTCTAGCCGTACTGTTTCAACATCTTGTAGCACAGTCTGCCGGCGGACAGCGAGCCGCGCTTCGGGCAAACGCCGTTTCCCCTCTGAAAAGCGTTGCTCCGTCGCACGATTTGCGGCGTTTCTCCTCTGAAAACGCTTGATTCCCGACGCGTTTCGCTTAGTATCCGGCTCACGCAACGAGAGCGCTCTTCATGCACTTCGAGCCGAGAACGCTGTCGCTGTGATTCGCCAACCCAATCAGGAGATCGACATGGCAACGAAGAAAGCGAAAAAAGCGGCCAAGAAGGCCCCGGCCAAGAAGGCCAAGAAAGCGGCGCCGAAGAAGGCCGCGAAGAAGGTCGCGAAAAAGGCGGTCAAGAAGGTCGCGAAGAAGAAGGTCGCGCGCAAGCCGAACGCAGCGTTCATGAAGCCGATGACGCCGACCGGTCCGCTCGCGGCGATCATCGGCGCCAACCCGATGCCGCGCACGGAAGTGACGAGCAAGATCTGGGCGTACATCAAGAAGAACAAGCTGCAGGACGCCGTCAACAAGCGGATGATCAACGCCGACGAGAAGCTGCGCGCGCTGTTCGGCAAGGCGCAGGCGTCGATGTTCGAGCTGACCAAGTACGTCAGCAAACACCTGAAGCCGTAAGCGCCGAGGCGGCGACGCCATGGGGCCCGGTCAACCGGGCCCTTTTCCTTTTCACTGCGCGCCGATCCCGCGCAGCGCCGCCGCGATCAGCGGCGCCAGCGCGATGCGGTTCGACGGGTGCGCGATCGAATCCGTGCTCCACACCTCGCGCACGCCTGCGGCGGCGAGCGTGTCGAGCGCATCGCCGACGAACAGCGCGTGCGTCACCGCGACGTCGACGCGCGCGGCGCCCGCGGCGCGAACCGCTTCGGCCGCTCGTGCGAGCGTGCGGCCGGTGCTGGCGACGTCGTCGACCAGCACGACGTGGCGGCTGCGCAGGTCGACCGCCGGCAACTCGATGTCGACGTCGCGATCGCCGCGCCGGACCTTGCAGCCGACGGCGTGCTCGAAGCCGCCGGAGCGCGCGGCCTCGGCCACCCACTGCGCCGACTCGCCGTCGGGGCCGATCAGCAGCGGCCGCAGACCTTGTCCCGCGATGAACCGGCCGATCAGCGGCGCGGCCGACAGCGCGATCGCCGTGCGCGCCGGCACCGCCTGCGCCAGCGTGGCGGTGCGGTGCAGGTGCGGATCGACCGTGATCACCGTGTCGAACAGATCGGCGATGAACCGGCCGACGATCTTCTGGCTGACTGCCTCCCCCTCCGCGAAGGCCGTGTCCTGCCGCATGTAAGCCAGATACGGCGCGACGAGCGCGAGCTGCCGCGCGCCGAGCGTGCGCGCGGTGCGCGCAGCGAGCAGCAGCTCGACGAGCTTCTCGTTCGGGTGGTCGAGCGTGCGAAGCACAGCCGCGCACGCGGGCAACCGCGCCGGCAGCGTGAGCTTCAGCTCGTCGTCGGGGAAGCGATGCCGCGCGATGGTCCGCAGCTCGATTCCGGCCTCGGCCGCGAGCGACCGCGCAAAGCCGGCTTCATCGTCGAACGCGAGCAGCATGTAACGCACCGATTGCTAGGGCCTGTTGGTGTATGGATCGGGTCTGCGGCGGGCTGGATTGGGCTGCAGGGCTAGGCGCGGCGAGGGGACCATTGCGGAAAGCAAGGACCCGAGCCGCAACGACGCCATGCGGCCCAAGGCGGTCCGCCCCGAAGGGCGATCCCCGCGGCGTCACGCCCCGACACGCCTTCGCTGCCGCGCAGGTGCAGTGACGCAGTATGCGGGCAGAGGCGGGGATCGCGCGGACCTGAGCCATACGCCAACGGGCCCTAGAACTCCACGAAGACCCTCGGCACCTCGTCCGCGGTGCCGATCGCATAGCCGGTCGCGCGTGCGGCGACCTGGCGCGCGAATTCAAGCTCGGACGGGCTGTCCGCGTAGATGCGATAAAGCGGTTCGCCGCGCACGACTTTTTCACCAAGCTTGCGGAACAGGTCGACGCCGGCGCCCTTGATCTTCGGCGCGCCTGCGAGCCGGGCGATCCGCGCCAGCCGCTCGTTGTCGATGCCCGTGACCACGCCGTCGTCGACGGCGACGACATCGTGCGTCAAGCGCGCCAGCGGCGGCGGTTCGCTGCGGCGGCCTTGCGCGTCGAGGATCTCGTTCATCTTGGCGAGCGCCCGCCCGGAGTCGAGGATGTCGCGCGCGACCGCGAAGCCGTCACCGCCGCGCAGATCGGGATCGAATTCGAGCACGCGGCCGGCGAGCCGCAGCGCCTTGACGCGCAGATCGCTCGGCGCAGCGGGTTCGTTGTTCAGCACCTGCATCACGTCGCGCGCCTCCAGCACCGGCCCGATGCCGCGGCCGACGGGCTGGCGTCCGTCGGTGATCACCGCGTCGAGCGCGAGCCCCATTTTGTGCGCGACGTACTCGAACAGCTTCTTCAGCCGCTGCGCGTCGTCCATGTGGCGGACCTTCGCGGTGGGCCCCAGCGGAATGTCGAGCACGAGGTGGGTCGACCCGGCCGCGATCTTCTTCGACAGGATCGACGCGACCATCTGGCCCGGCGAGTCGATCATCAGCGGGCGCGACACCGAGATCAGCACGTCGTCGGCCGGCGAAAGCTGCGCGCGTCCGCCCCACGCGAGGCAGCCGCGCACCCGGCGCACGATCTCGCCGAGCCGATCGAACGGCAGCTCGACCTGCGCCAGGCACTCCATCGTGTCGGCGGTGCCGGCCGGTGACGTGATCGCGCGGCTCGAGGTCTTGGGGATCAGCATGCCGTGCGCGGCGACGATCGGCACCACCAGCATCGACGTGCGGTTGCCCGGCAAACCGCCGATGCAGTGCTTGTCGACGACCGGGCGCTCCTTCCAGTCGAGCTTGCGGCCGACCGCGACCATCGCTTCCGTGAGGAAGAACACCTCGTCGCGGTCCAGCTCGAACTGATTGGTCGCGACGACGAACGCCGCCAGCTCGATCTTCGAGTAACGGTGCGCGGCGATGTCGCGGACGACCGCGTGCAGTTCCTCGCGCGTCAGCCGCTCGCCGCCGATCTTGCGCTTCAGCGCCGAGATCGACGGCGGCGGCTCCGCATGCGCGATGTGGACCGGCTGCCCTTCGGCGACGCCGAGCTGCGCGAACGCCTCCTCGGATAGACCGAGTTCGCACTCGCCGATCAGCCGCGCGTCGTCGACGACGTTGAGAACCGCCAGAATCGTCCTGCCGTTCGCGCTCACCTCGACCTTCGACAGCGCCTGGAAGCCTTCGGCGCGGTAGGCCGGGCAGTCGCGCCGCAGATAGACGACGTTCTCGCGGTACGTGTCGATGCCGACCTTGCGTGCGGCGAGCGCGGCGGCTGCGGCGGGCGTGGTGTCAGGTGTCATAGCGCGTCTGCGGTGCGGCGACCGTCGGATTCCACTTCAGCTCGCGCGCGATGCGCGCCGACAGCGCATGCGCGGCTTCGGGCTCGCCGTGCGCGACGAAGACCGCCTTCGGCCGGCGCGGCACCGCGCGCAGCCAGGCCATCAGCGAGTCCTGTCCCGCGTGCGCCGACAGGCCGCCCAACGTGTGTACGCTCGCGCGCACCGGGATCGTCTCGCCGAACAGCCGCACCGAGCGCGCGCCGTCGACGATGCGCCGGCCGAGCGTGCCTTCGGCCTGAAAGCCGGTGAACAGCACCGCGCACTCGCGCCGCGGCAGATTGTGCCGCAGATGGTGGCGGATCCGGCCGGCCTCGCAC
Organism: Burkholderiaceae bacterium; assembly: GCA_046291795.1. Taxonomy (GTDB): domain Bacteria; phylum Pseudomonadota; class Gammaproteobacteria; order Burkholderiales; family Burkholderiaceae_F; genus DSNY01. The sequence goes on from JBKBSH010000143.1 coordinate 4,763, forward strand.
ATGCCGCTGGCGGCGACGATCACCGCACCGCCCTTGATCGAGTTCAGCAGCATCGAGTCGTCCACGCTTTCCGTATAGCGCAGCGTGAACGGCAGCTTGCGCGCGCTCTGGGCGACGTGAAACTCGTGCGCCAGCGCGTCGAGCGCCTCCAGGTGCGCGAACGTGACCTCGCTCGCCTGCGCCGCGAGCGGCGAGTCGACGAAAACGAGCGGAACGCGCGAGCGGCCGTCGCGCGCGAGCCGGTACAGCAGCACGAGGAACTCCTGCGTGCGGCCGAGCGCGAATGCCGGAACGACGACGTTGCCGCGCCGCTCGTACAGCACGTCGTCGAGCACGCCGATCAGCTCGTTTTCGGTGTCGGCGAGCGAGCGATGGTTGCGGTCGCCGTAGGTCGACTCGACGACCACGACGTCCGCCGCGCCCGGTGTGTCGCGGTCGCGCACGACGAGCGGCGAGTCTTCGCCGAGGTCACCCGAGACGACGAGCGTGCGCTCGCGCCTGCCGTCGTGCAGCCGCACCTCGGCGAACGCCGCGCCGACGATATGGCCGGCGCTGCGAAAGCGCACGGCGACGTTCGGATGCGGGCGGAACTCGACGTCGTAGGGTACTGCGCACAGCCGCGTGGCGAGCCGGTCGACGTCTTCGATCGCGTACAGCGGCAGCTCCGTAGGCGGCGGGCGGCGCGCGTGCCCGCGTGCCGGGCTCGAGCCGCGCGCCTGCACATGGGCGCTGTCCTTCAGCATCACCGGAACCAGATCCGCGGTCGGTTTCGTGCAGTAGATCATCGGGCCGCGCGCGGCGGCGAAGCGCGGCAGCAGCCCGCAGTGGTCGATGTGCGCGTGCGTCAGCAGAACGAAGTCGAGCCTACCGAGGTCGCGCGCGTACGCGGCGCGGTTCTTCGCAGCCGCGTCGCGCCCGC
>JBKBSH010000144.1:0-5677 GCA_046291795.1 Burkholderiaceae bacterium
AATAGCCGTCGCGGTAGAAACCCGTGCGCGGCCGCTCGCAGCAGCAGGCGAGCGGCCCGCCGAGGACGTTGCGGGCCGAGGAAGGGCGGTCGGCTTCGCGCGGCATGGCGGCGATGATAGCCGCGGCCGCCGTGTTCAGCCCGTCTTGTCCATCTGCAGTGCAGCGGGGACGGGTGTGGCAGCCCGCGGCGCAGGCGACGACGCGTCGATGCACGCGCGCATCAGCAGGACACTGATGACCGCCAACGCCACGAGCGGCCACCACGCGCCCGCGAAGCCGCCCGAATCGGGGCGGTCGACGACCGGCGAGGCGTCGGTCGCGTCCGGTCCGTGTTCTTCCATCATTCGTGCTCCGCCATCCGTGATCCGTCGGCGCGAGCGTAACGCATTACGGACGACGGCCAACGAACGGCACGGCTACGCCGCGAGCAGCTGCCGCAGCACGAACGGAAGAATGCCGCCGTGTCGGTAGTAGTCGACCTCGATCGGGGTGTCGATCCGCAGCTTGAGCCTGACGCGCTGCTGGCTGCCGTCGCCGCGATGGATCACGAGTGTGGCGTCCTGCTGCGGTCTGATCTCGGCACCCAGCTCGATGTCGAACACTTCGTCGCCCTTGATGCCGAGCGCATCGACCGAGTCCGAACCCTGGAACTGCAGCGGCAGCACGCCCATGCCGACCAGGTTGCTGCGGTGGATGCGCTCGAAGCTGCGCGCGATCACCGCCTTGACCCCCAGAAGCTGCGTGCCCTTCGCGGCCCAGTCGCGCGACGAGCCGGTGCCGTACTCCTCGCCGGCGAAGACGACCGTCGGCGTGCCCTGCGCGATATAGCGCATCGCGGCGTCGTAGATGAACATCTTCTCGCCGCTCGGCTGGAACAGCGTGACACCGCCTTCCTCGCGCGATCCGTCGGCGCGGGGCGGAAGCATCAGGTTCTTGATCCTGACGTTGGCGAAGGTGCCGCGCATCATGACCTCGTGGTTGCCGCGGCGCGATCCGTACGAGTTGAAGTCGGCCTTGGTCACACCGTGCTCGATCAGCCACTTGCCGGCCGGCGAACTTTCCTTGATCGATCCGGCCGGCGAGATGTGGTCGGTCGTGATCGAATCGCCGAAGATGCCGAGCGCACGCGCGCCCTTGACACCCGGCTCCAGCGGCCTGGGTCTGAGCGTGAATCCCTGGAAGAACGGCGGCTCGGCGATGTAGGTCGACTTCGGCCACGCGTAGACCTGCCCGGTGACGCTCTCGATCTGCTGCCACAGCGCGCCGGGGTCGGTCTTGATCCTTTCGTAGTTGGCCCGGAACGCCTTCGGATCCATCGCGTACTTCATCAGCGCATGGATCTCCTCGGTCGACGGCCAGATGTCGCCGATCCAGACGTCGCGGCCGTCCTTGCCGCGGCCGACGGGCTCGGTCATCAGATCGCGCAGCATCGTGCCGGCGAGCGCGTACGCGACCACGAGCGGCGGCGAGGCGAGGAAGTTCGCCTTCAGGTTGGGGTGGATCCGCGCCTCGAAATTGCGGTTGCCCGACAGCACCGCCGCGCAGACCAGATCGTTGTTCGTGATCGCGTCGTTGATCTCCGGCGCGAGATCGCCCGCATTGCCGATGCACGTCGTGCAGCCGTACGCGGCGACCGCGAAGCCGAGCTTCTCCAGATACGGCAGCAGCCCGGCGCGCTGCAGGTACTCGGTGACCACGCGCGAACCCGGCGCGAGCGAGGTCTTGATGTGCGGCTTGACGGTGAGGCCGCGCTCGACCGCCTTTTTCGCGAGCAGGCCGGCGGCGAGCAGCACGCCCGGGTTGCTCGTGTTCGTGCACGAGGTGATCGCCGCGATCAGTACGTCGCCGTTGCGCAGCTCGATGCCGTTGGACGTGCGGAAGGTCTGGGCGAGCTTCTGCGCGGGCTGGTTGAAGCCGCTGTCCGCGCCGGACGCGGAGACCGGTGCGCTGAAAAGCTTCGTGAAGGTCTTCTTCACGTCGCCGATCTCGATGCGGTCCTGCGGGCGCTTGGGCCCGGCCAGGCTCGGCGCGACGGTCGACAGGTCGAGCGACACCACGCCCGAGTAGTCGATCTCGCCCGGCATCGGGATGCCGAAGAGCCGCTGCGCGCGGAAGTAGGCCTCGAAGTCCTCGACCTCGGCCTTCGTCCGGCCCGTGCCCTTGAAGTACTCGACGGTGCGCTCGTCGACCGGGAAGAAGCCCATCGTCGCGCCGTACTCGGGCGCCATGTTGGCGATCGTCGCGCGGTCGGGTACCGAAAGCGACTCCGTGCCTTCGCCGAAGAACTCGACGAACTTGCCGACGACCTTGGCCTTGCGCAGCATCTCGGTGACCGTCAGCACGAGGTCGGTCGCGGTCACGCCGTGGCGCAGGCTGCCCTTCAGGTGTACGCCGACGACGTCGGGCGTCAGGAAGTAGACGGGTTGGCCGAGCATGCCGGCCTCGGCTTCGATGCCGCCCACGCCCCAGCCGACCACACCGATGCCGTTGATCATCGTCGTGTGGCTGTCGGTGCCGACCAGCGTGTCCGGGTAATACACGCCGCCTTTGTGGTGGACGCCGCGCGCCAGGTACTCGAGGTTGACCTGGTGCACGATGCCGAAACCGGGGGGCACGACGCGGAACGTGTCGAACGCCTGCATGCCCCACTTCATGAACTCGTAGCGCTCGCGGTTGCGCTGAAATTCGAGCTTCATGTTCAGATCGAGCGCGTCGCGGCTGCCGTAGTGGTCGATCATCACCGAGTGGTCGACGACGAGGTCGACCGGCACCAGCGGTTCGATCGTCTTCGGGTTCTTGTTCATCCTGGCCGCGACGCCGCGCATCGCAGCGAGATCGGCGAGCAGGGGAACGCCGGTGAAGTCCTGCAGCACGACGCGCGCGACGACGAACGGGATCTCGTCGACGCGTTCGGCGTCCGGTCTCCAGCTGGCGAGCCGGCGGACGTGCTCCTCGGTCACTTTCTTGCCGTCGCAGGTGCGCAGCACCGCTTCGAGCACGATGCGGATCGACACCGGCAGCCGATCGACTCCGGGAAACGTCTTCGCCAGTGCGGGCAGCGAATAGAACTTGCCGGTGCGGCCGGCGCCGGCCTTGAACTCCTGCAGCGTGTTGAACGGGTTGTGCGTCATTTGTTCTCCTTCAATCGGATCTGCACGTCGTAAACGAGACCTTTGTCGTCCTGGCAGGTGCCGCCGCCGCTGCGGCCGTACGCCATGCCGCGGATGTCGCAGCGCAGGCCCGAGCCGTCGGCCGCCTGCAGCAGCGCCTTGGCTTCGCCGCCGGCCGGGTTGTCGACCGTCACGGTCGTGCCGATGCCGGAGCGGCGCCAGCCCCACCATCCGCTGACGTAACCGGTCGTGCGGTCGGGGGCCATTTCCACCCACGTTCCGGTGTAGGTCTTGCCTTCGATCGTCACGCTGACGTCGGCCTGCGAGCCGCGCTGCACGGCTTCGCCGTAGTACAGCTTGCCGGCGGTGCGGGGCATCAACGTCAGCTCGTAGGTCGACGCGCAGCCGGCGACGACAACGGTGCCGGCGATCAGGAACGCACGGGAAAGGGCGTGACGGACTGACATGGCGGCCTCCAGCGGTGTATCTCGGACGCCTCGTTAGATCACCATCAGGTCGACCAATTCGTTAACGGGTGTTACCGCCAGCCGCTTCGCGTCGAGGCACAGCTCGAGGATCGCGTTGGCCTGTTTGGGGGGGAAGCGGCGTGCGAGGTTGGTCTTGAACTTCTCGACCAGGATGGGCATTCCCTCCTTGCGGCGGCGCTTGTGGCCGATCGGGTATTCGACGACGACTTCCTTCAGTTTGGTGCCGTCGTCGAACTCGACCGTCAGCGCGTTGGCGATCGAGCGCTTGTTCGGATCGTGGTAGTCCTTCGTGAACTGCTTGTCCTCGACACAGACGATCTTGTCGCGCAGCTTGTCGATGCGCGGGTCGGCGGCGACGCCGTCCTCGTAGTCGGCCGCGGTCAGCCGCCCGAAGATGATCGGCACCGCGACCATGTACTGGATGCAGTGGTCGCGGTCGGCGGGGTTGGCGAGCGGCCCCTTCTTGTCGATGATCCGGATGCAGGCTTCGTGCGTGCGGATCGTGATTTTCTTGATGTCGGCGTCGGTCTTGCCGAGCTTTCGCATCTGCCCGTGGATCTGCATCGCGGCTTCCACCGCGGTCTGCGCATGGAATTCGGCGGGGAAGCTGATCTTGAACAGCACGTTCTCCATCACGTAGCTGCCGTACGGGCGCTGGAACTTGAACTCGTTGCCCTTGAACAGCACGTCGTAGAAGCCCCAGGTCTTCGCGGTCAGCACCGACGGATAGCCCATTTCGCCGGTCTTCGCGATCAGCGCCAGTCGCACGGCGCGGCTGGTGGCGTCGCCGGCGGCCCAGCTCTTGCGCGATCCGGTGTTCGGCGCATGGCGGTAGGTGCGCAGGCTCTGGCCGTCGACCCACGCGTGAGACAGCGCGTTGATGATCTCGTCGCGAGCGAGCCCCAGCATCTGCGCCACGACCGCGGTCGAAGCGACCTTGACCAGCACGACGTGATCGAGCCCGACCTTGTTGAACGAGTTCTCCAGCGCGATGCAGCCCTGGATCTCGTGCGCCTTGATCATTGCCGTCAGCACGTCGTGCACGACGAGCGGCTTCTTGCCGGCGGCGACCGCATTGCGCGACAGCCAGTCGGCCGTCGCGAGGATGCCGCCGAGGTTGTCGGACGGATGACCCCATTCGGCGGCGAGCCAGGTGTCGTTGAAGTCGAGCCAGCGGATCATCGCGCCGATGTCGAACGCGGCTTTCACCGGATCGAGCTGGAACTGCGTGCCGGGCACCTTCGCGCCGTTGGGAACGACGGTTCCCGGAACGACGGGGCCGAGCAGCTTGGTGCACGCGGGATACTCGAGCGCCTCGAAGCCGCAGCCGAGCGTGTCCATCAGGCAGTGGCGCGCGGTCTCGTACGCCTCGGCGCTCCTGATCTTGTACTTCAGCACGTAGTCGGCGATGTCGACCAGCACCTTGTCGGGTTTCGGTCGGACATTGCTGATATGGCCAGCCATTGTCGGGTTCTCCTTATTTGGCGGGGTTCTTCGGTTTGGCGGCGCAGGCGAGCGGCGCGTCGAGCAGCCCGGCGTATTCGAGCGTCGCGCGGTCGGCGTTCTCGGTCCAGTGGATCCTGCCGTCGGCGCTCGTCGCGACGATCGAACGGTCGACTCGCACGCGAGCGATCTCGACGCGGTTGCCGAGATAGGTCAACCAGGCCGGTTCACGGATCCGGCGCGGGTGATAGTTGACCAGAACGACGCGGCCGTTGTCGCATTGCCACTCGCGCGTGATCGGCCGGGGTTTCGCCGGCTTGCTCTGTGCGAACGACGGCTGCGCCGCGGCGAGCGCGGCGACGGCGAGGGCGGCGGCCGCGCTGCGCTTCACGGACGCTTGCCGATCGGTACGAACTTCAGGTTCTCCGGGCCGACGTAATTCGCGCTCGGCCGGATGATCTTGTTGTCGATGCGCTGCTCGATGACGTGCGCGCTCCAGCCGCTGGTGCGCGAGATCACGAAGATCGGCGTGAACATCGGCGTCGGCACGCCCATCATGTGGTACGACACCGCGCTGAACCAGTCGAGGTTCGGGAACATCTTCTTGATGTCCCAAATCACCGACTCGATCCGCG
>JBKBSH010000145.1:0-5669 GCA_046291795.1 Burkholderiaceae bacterium
TGCGCGTTCGCTCCGATGTGCGCGCCAACGGCTGCCAGCAGCGGCTGCGACGGTGCGATGTGTCCGCCGATCGAACCGATGTCGGCTTTGATCACAGAGATCGTGATCTTCATGGTCGCTCCTTTCGCGCCGGCCATCACGGCGCCGCGCGCCTTCGAGCAAGCCGGCGCCGGAGCGGCCCCGTAAGTATCGATCCGCCCGCGCCTGCGGCGTTGACGGCCGTCAAGCGATGCAGCGCAGCGAGCGCCGTGCGCCGTGCGCCACGGTCTCGTGACACCACCGCGCGGCGGTCGGCAAAACGGGCCAGGCGACGACTAGCTGCGCAGGTCGATCACCCGCACGCGCACCTTGCGCTGCTTGCCGTCCCGAACGACGGTCAACTCGACCGTCCGGTCGACGCCGACGCGGTCGAGCTCGGCAGCGAACTGCGACACCGTTTCCACTGGCCTGCCGCTGACCGCGACGATCACGTCGCCGAGGTCGCCGGTGCGCGGGTTCGCCGGCTGCAACCCCGCTTCGGCAGCGGGGGTGCCGCGGCCGACCGCGGCGATCACGACACCGGAGATGCCGGCGCGCGCGACGAGGTCCGGCCGCACCGGCTCGATGCCGATGCCGGGTAGCGGCGCGCGGCCGCGCGCGATCAGCGCGGGGACGATGCGATTGACCAGGTCCACCGGGATCGCGAATCCGACGCCGGCCGAGCTGCCGCTGGCGGAACGGATCGCCGTGTTGACGCCGACGAGCCGGCCCGCGCTATCGAGCAGCGGGCCGCCGGAGTTGCCGGGATTGACCGCGGCATCGGTCTGGATCACCCCCGCGACTTCGCGATAGCCCTCGATCGTCGGCAGCTCGCGGTCGAGCGCGCTGACGATACCGTGCGTCAGCGTGCGCTGCAGGCCGAACGGATTGCCGATCGCGTAGACCGACTGGCCGATTTTCAGGTCGTGCGAAGTGCCGAGCGGAATCGGCCGGATGTTCTTCGGCACGCGCGAAAGCTTGACCACCGCGAGGTCGTATTCCGGAGCGAATCCCACCGGCCGCGCCTCGATCGGGTCGCCCGCGTCGAGCTGGACGAAGACGCGCCGCGCTCCGGCGACGACGTGGTTGTTGGTGACCACGTGACCCGCGGTGTCCCAGACGAAGCCGCTGCCCGCGCCCTGCGCCACTTCGGCCGTGAAGAAGCCGCGCGGCTGCAGCACCTCGGTCGTGATGTAGGCGACCGACGGCGCCGCGTTCTCGAACAGGCCGACGAGCGCCTGCTCGTGCGGCAGCAGCGGTCCGCGCGGCTGAACCGCGCGCGGTTCGACGCGCGGCGGGTTCTGCGCGGCCACAGTGGCCGGGCTCGCGCCGATCGCTACGGCGGTCAAGGCAGCCACGAGCATCAGCGCACGCGGCAGCAGATCTTGCGGGACACGCATCGTCGTTCTCCTGGACTCGTCGCGTCGATTCGCCGCCGTTGGCCGGTTCTCACCCCCTGCGCGAGCATCCTTTCACCGGCACGGCTTCATCTCGCGCAGGCGCGCACGGCATTCCCACGGCGGCATCGGGTCGGCGGCGGCCCACAGGCCGAGGTTCTCGCGCCGCGCACGCGCCTCGGTCCGCGCGAGTTCGCGCCGCTCGTCGAACGTCTGCTCGTCGGCGTAGCGATCGTAGTGCCACGCCGCACCGCGACCGACCAGCGCCAGCCCGACATCGATCGACCCGGCATACACGCGGCAGACCTCGCGGCCGCGCGCATCGGTCTTGTAGCACTCGGCCTCGACGCTGCGCCCGCGCAGCAGCGCCTCGAGCATGCGTCTGGATTCGGCCGCGTGCGCCTGCGTCGACTCGGGCGCGTCGACTGCGTGCAGCCGCACGCGGAACTCGCCGCGCTCGGCCGAATCGAGCACGAAGCTGTCGCCGTCGATCACGCGCGTCGCCGCGCCGCCGGCGCGAAACGGCGGATGAAACGACGCTTCGCGCTCGGGCGACGCGCGGTCGAGCATCGCGACGAGCAGCGCGGACAGCAGCAGTACGGCCAGCAGCAGCAGCGTTAGAAACCGATTCACGGCGCGAATCGTCGCCGACCCGCGCGGCGAATTCAAACGGCGCGCAGTAAGGTCGGGCGCCCGCGCGCGACCAATGGCGACGTCACGACGACGCGGAGCGGACCATGTGGCGATCGCGGATCTTGATTTTCGGGCTCGGCGGCGCGCTCGGCGCGTCGGTCGGGGCGGCGGCGATGTCGATCGCGTTGCCATGTCTGTTTCCGCCGGCACCGGCCAACGACGCGGTACCGTCGCCGATCGACACGGCCGCCGCCACGCGGACGACCTTCGTCTTCGATACGAACGCGCCCGGGCGCGCCGGGGTCCCCGGGGCCACCGGCAGCGGCGCGGTGGTTCCGACCGCGCAGGGCGCCGTGCTGCGGCTGGAAGCCGACTTCGAGGCGGGGCCGGGGCCGAACTACTGGATCTATCTGAACACGCGCCCGGTCGGCGAGGAGCGCGACTTCAACGCCGACAGCGGGCGCGTACGGATCGCGAAGCTCAAGTCCTTCAAGGGTGCGCAGAACTACGCGCTGCCCGCCGGCGTCGACCCCGCGAAGTTCCACACGGTGACGATCTGGTGCGAAAGTTTCGGTGCGTACATCGGCAGCGCGGTGCTGAAGCGAAGCTGAGTCGCGCGCCCGGCACCGGCCGGTCTCGCTACACTGCCGCACCGTCTTCGACCGTTCGGAACCGCGATGGACACGCTCGACTCTTCCCGCACTCAGGTCCGCGCGCGGCTCGACGAGCTGCGGCAGGCGATGCGGCAGCACGCGATCGACGCCTGGCTCGTGCCCTCGTCGGACCCGCATCTGTCCGAGTATCTGCCCGACCGCTACAAGGCGCGCGAGTGGCTGACCGGCTTCAGCGGATCGGTCGGCACACTGGTCGTCGCGCGCGACTTCGCCGGGCTGTGGGTCGACAGCCGCTACTGGGTGCAGGCCGAAGCGCAGGTCGCCGGCACCGGCATCGAGGTGATGAAGGTCGCCGGTGCGGCGAGCGCGGCGCACGTGGACTGGCTCGCGGCCAACGTGCCCGCGGGCGGCACCGTCGGCGTCGACGGCGACGTGCTTGCACTCGCCGCGGCGCGCGCGCTCGAGGCCGCGCTCGCCGCCAAAGGCGTGAAGCTGCGCACCGACCTCGATCTGCTCGATGCCGTCTGGCGCGATCGCCCCGGACTGCCCGCAGCGGCGGTGTTCGAGCACCGCGCGCCGTACGCGCCGGTTGCGCGCGCGGACAAGCTCGCGGCGCTGCGCGAAGCGATGCGCAAGACCGGCGCCGACTGGCACTTCATCTCGACGCTCGACGATCTGGCGTGGCTCACCAATCTGCGCGGCGCCGACGTCGAGTTCAACCCGGTGTTCGTCGGCCACGCGCTGATCGGACTCGATCGCGCACAGCTTTTCATCGCCGACGGCAAGGTGCCTGCAGAACTGGCGCGCAAACTCGAGGGCGAAGGCTTCGAACTGCGACCGTACGACCGGGCCGCTGCCGCGCTGGCGGGGCTTGCCGCCGGCAGCACCCTACTCGTCGACCCTCGCCGCGTGACCTACGGGCTGCTGCGCGCGGTGCCGCCGAACGTGAAGGTCATCGAAGCGATCAACCCGACCACGATCGCGAAGTCGCGCAAGACCGCGGCCGAGATCGAGCACATCCGCCGCGCGATGGAGATCGACGGCGCCGCGCTCGCCGAGTTTTTCGCGTGGTTCGAATCCGCGCTGGGCCGCGAGCGCGTCACCGAGCTGACGATCGACGAACGCATCACCGCGGCGCGCGCGCGCAAGGCCGGGTTCGTGTGCCCGAGCTTTGCGACGATCGCCGGATTCAACGCCAACGGCGCGATGCCGCACTACCGCGCAACCGTCGCTTCGCACGCGGTGATCTGCGAACCGGGCGCGATCCGCGACGGATTGCTGCTGATCGACTCGGGCGGACAATACGAGTACGGAACGACCGACATCACGCGCGTCGTTCCGGTCGGCCGCATCGGCGCGGAGCACCGGTGCGACTTCACGCGGGTGCTCAAAGCGATGATCCGCCTGTCGCTGGCGAGGTTTCCGCGTGCAACGAGATCGCCGCTGCTCGACGCCATCGCGCGCGCGCCGCTGTGGGCGGCGGGGCTCGACTACGGCCACGGCACGGGCCACGGTGTGGGCTACTTTCTGAACGTCCACGAAGGCCCGCACGGCATCACACCGCACCTGGCGCCCGAACCGCACACGGCGATGGAGCCCGGCATGGTCACGAGCAACGAGCCGGGCCTGTACCGCCCCGGAAAATGGGGCGTACGGATCGAGAACCTGGTGCTCAACGTACCGGCCGAAACGACCGATTTCGGCGAGTTCCTCCGGTTCGAGACGCTGACGCTTTGCCCGATCGATACGCGCTGCGTCGACCGCAGCCTGCTCGCCGACGACGAAGTCGCATGGCTCAACGAGTACCACGCCACGGTCCGCGCCCGGGTCGCGCCGCACGTCACCGGCGACGCGAAGGCGTGGCTCGAAGCGCGAACGCAGCCGATCCGTTGACTCCCGTTCAGTCGAGCGTCTGCCGGTAGCGCGCCAGCGCGATCGCGCCGACGACGACGATGAACGCGGCGATCGGCAGCGTCTGCGGCGCGACGTCCGCGAGCCCCGCGCCCTTGAGCATCACCGCGCGCACGATGCGCAGGAAGTGCGTGAGCGGCAGCACCTCGCCGATCCATTGCGCCCAGCGCGGCATGCCGCGGAACGGAAACATGAAGCCCGACAGCAGCACGTTCGGCAGGAAGAAGAACAGCGTCATCTGCATCGACTGCACCTGCGAGGCGGCAAGTGTGGAGAACGTGAAGCCGATCGACAGCAGCGCGAGCATGAACAGCAGCAGCGCGGCCGACAGCAGCGCGAAACTGCCGAACATCGGCACCGAGAACAGCCACCTCGCAGCCGCGTAGATCACGAGCACCTGCAGATAGCCGATCATCATGTACGGCAGGATCTTGCCGACCATCACCTCGACGGGCCGCACCGGCGTGGCGAGCAGGTTCTCGAGCGTTCCGCGCTCGCGCTCGCGCGTGACCGCCATCGCGGTCATCAGCACCAGCGTCATCGTCAGGATCACGCCGATCAGCCCCGGCACCACGTTGTACTGCGTGATGCCCTCGGGGTTGTAGCGCCGGTGCACGATCAATTCGAACGGCGCCGCACCGGCGCGCAGCCGCGCCAGCGCGCCGTGCAGGTCGTTGGCGAGCGCCACCGACGGAAGCTGCGCGAGCGCGGCGAGCGCCGCACCGGTGGCCGACGGGTCGGTCGCGTCGGCGTAGACGGCGAGCGCAGGGCGCTCGCCGCGGATGAGCCGCGCGCTGAAGTCCGACGGGAACACCAGCGCGAACTGCGCCTCGCCCGCGGCGATCAGCGCCTCGGCCTCGCGGTCGGTCACGCTCGCGAAGACGCGGAAGTACCCCGTGTTCTCGGCCGCCCGCACGATGCTGCGCACGTACGGGCCGCCGTCGGCGGCAACGACGACCGTCGGCAGATGTTTCGGGTCGGTGTTGATCGCGTAGCCGAACAGAATCAGTTGCAGGACCGGGATACCCAGCACCATCGCGAAAGTCAGACGTTCGCGCTTCAGTTGCGTGAATTCCTTGATCAGCACCGCCCACAC
>JBKBSH010000146.1:0-5659 GCA_046291795.1 Burkholderiaceae bacterium
CGACGGCAGCATTTCCCGAACTGCCGAAATGCTCGGCATCAGTCGAAAGACGCTGTGGGAAAAGATGCGGCGGCTCGACATCGGTCCGTCGGTCAAGGCGCCCGACTAGTCCCTTCCCGCGGGGCAGTCAGCGGCGACAGCGTGCGGTCGCTTCGCGCGGCGCGAAGCTGCGCAACGCGACGCGCACGGCGATCGCGCCCACCGGCACGATCGGCATCATCGGCGGGGCCAGCGCCAGCATCGAGCCGCTGTTCGCGCTCGCGTACCGGCGCACCGGGGTGCTGGGCGGCGAAACGCTGGTCGAGATCAACCCGCTGCTCGAGCGGCATCTGCGGCGCTGGGGACTCGATGCCGGCCGCGTGCTCGACGCGGTGCGCGAGCGCGGGCGGCTCGGCGACGTGCCGGGCGTGCCGGAGGAACTGAAGCGGTTGTTCGTGACTGCGCTCGAGATTGCACCCGAGCGGCATCTGGCGATCCAGGCCGCGTTCCAGCGCCACGTCGACAATGCGGTGTCCAAGACGATCAACCTGCCGCACGACGCTGCGCCGCCGGACGTGGCGCGCGTCTACCGCCGCGCCTGGGAACTGGGGGTGAAGGGCGTCACGGTCTATCGCTACGGCAGCAAGGCCGCGCAGGTGCTCGAACTCGGCGTCGACGAAGCACCGCATCGGTTCGATCACGCGTCGCGCTGCGATCCCGAAGAGTGCCGGCTCTGAGGCGCTGGGGCGGGGCGGCGATTTCGTCATGCGCCCGTCAACGGCCGGTCACGGCGGCGACATCGGCGATACCTAGCGTTGCCTCCGTTAAAAAGGGGGTACACGTATGGGTCGACACGCCGACGAACACATCGCTCAACTCAACGAAGAGAACTCCAATACGTCGAACAACCGCGACTTCGATGCGGTCCTGCAGGCGCGGCTCGGCCGCCGTCGGCTGCTGCTGGGCGCGGCTGGACTGACCGCATTGAGCGGCATCGGCGCGCTGGGACTGACCGCCTGCGGCGGCGGCGACGCTGCGGCGCCTGCGCCGGCACCCGCCCCGGCGTCGACCGAGACGCTGCTCGGCTTCACAGCGGTGGCCAAGTCGGTCGCCGACACCCTCACCGTCCCGCCGGGCTACACCGCCACCGTTCTGATCGCGCTCGGCGATCCGCTGTTCAACGGTGTGGCGCCGTTCAGCAACGACGGCACCGATGCGGACTACGACCGCCGCTGCGGCGAGTGGCACGACGGCATGGAGTACTTCGGGCTGTCGGCCGCAGGTGCGCGCGACGATGCCAGCAGCAGCCGCGCGCTGCTCGCCATCAACCACGAGTGGGTCACGCAGACCTTCCTGCATCCGAACGGCCCTTCGCCCGCGCCGCGCCCCGACGCCGAGGTGATCAAGGAAATGCACGCGATGGGCGTGTCGATCGTCGAAATCGCCAAGGGTGCGAACGGCAGGTTCGCCTATGTGCAGGGATCGGCCTTCAACCGCCGCATCACGACCGAAACCGAGGTCGAGTTCGCTGGCCCGGCGCGCGGCAATGCCCTGCTGCGCACGAAGTTCTCGCCCGACGGAACGCGCACGCGCGGCACCGTCAACAACTGCGGCACCGGCAAGACGCCGTGGGGCACGCTGCTCACCGGCGAGGAGAACTGGGCGGCGTTCTTCGCCCGCAACGCCGGCGACGACGCGCTGCGCAGCGCGAAGGAGAACACGGCCTTCGCCCGCTACGGCAAGGCGGTGACCGCGACCGCCGGCTCGAACCACGTCTACCGCTGGGATACCGCGCAAGGCGGCGGCGAGCGCTTCACGCGCTGGAACGCGAGCGTCACGGGCGCCACGGCCGCCGACGACTACCGCAACGAGTTCTACTGCCAGGGCTACGTCACCGAGATCGATCCGTACTCGGCCGCGTCGGTCATCAAGAAGCGCACCGCGCTGGGCCGCATGGCGCACGAGGCCGCCGCAGTGCGCGCCGAGGCCGGCAAAAAGGTGGCCGTGTACATGGGCGACGACGCGCGCAACGAGTACATCTACAAGTTCGTCTCGACGCAGAACTGGGATCCGGCCGACGCCAGCGCGGCCGACCGCATCGCGGTGGGCGACAAGTACCTCGACGGCGGCAAGCTGTACGCGGCCAGGTTCAACGACGACGGCACCGGCACCTGGGTCGAGCTGAGTCTGGCGAACCCGGCGGTTGCCGGCTACGCGGCGTACGCCTTCGCCGACGAGGGCGACGTGTTGATCCACGCGCGCATCGCTGCCGACGCCGCGGGCGCGACGAAGATGGACCGTCCGGAGTGGGGCAACCTGAACCCGGCCAACGGCGAGTTGTACGTCACGCTGACGAACAACAGCAATCGCCGCCTCAATCCCACCGGCTCGCAGCTTGCGCCGAACGCCGCCAACCCGCGCGCCTACAGCGACGTGCGCGGCGGCACGACGGTGTTGAGCGGCAACGTCAACGGTCACATCCTGCGCATCAAGGATGCGGATCCGGCGGACACGACGTTCACGTGGGACGTGTTCCTGTTCGGCGCCGAATCCGATGCGTCGCCGACGCTGGTCAACCTGTCGGGCCTGAGCGAAGAGCAGGATTTCTCCAGCCCCGACGGACTGGTGTTCACCAAGAGCACCGGGCTGTGCTGGATACAGACCGACGACGGCGCGCTGGTCGACGAGAGCAACTGCATGATGCTGGCCGCGATTCCCGGCGCCGTCGGCGACGGCAGCCCGGTGACGCTGAACTACGGCTCGACGACCGTGACCACGCGCATGGGCAAGAAGCCGACGGCGGCCACGCTCAAGCGCTTCCTGGTCGGGCCGAAGGATCAGGAGATCACCGGACTGTGCGAGACGCCCGACGGCAAGGCCATGTTCATCAACGTCCAGCACCCCGGCGAAGACACGCTGGCGGCCGACATCGGGGATCCGAGCAAGTACACCAGCCACTGGCCTGGCAACGCCGGCTACGGTCCGGGCGGCGCCAGCGCCCGGCCGCGCTCGGCCACCGTGATGATCACCAAGAACGATGGAGGGCGCGTCGGCACCTGAGCGCCGCATGGCATTCGTTCGCCGCGCCGCCGCGGTAGGCTGCGGCGCGGCCTAGCGGGCTGCGACACTCCCCGACGGCAGCGACACGCGCAGGCTTTCCTCGCGCATCGGGCGGTCGTCGATCTTCCACGACTTGCGGTCGGCCATCGGCTTGAACGCCCATCGGTACACCAGGCGCGCCCTCACGTCGACGAACCTTGCGTCTTCACCGCTGCCGGGCAGGGCGAAGCGGAATTTGGCGACATCCGGCTTGCCGGGTTTCAACGTCGTATCGAAGGCGATGCCGTCGGCGACGAATCCCGGCACGCCGAGTTGCGACTGGCCCGTCTTCGGATTCACGCCCTTTAACACCTTCGCATAAAAGCGGCCCGGCAACCCGGCCCAGTCCTGCGCGTCGCGCTGCTTCGTCTGCGGGTTGCCCATACCCGCCAGCGGCGGAAGACGAAGCTGTGAATCGCCGACGAAAGCGAGGGGCCGACCGTTGCCGTCGACGGCATCGATCTTCAGGATCACGTTGCGGATCGGTCCCGATCCGGGCACCGGATGCGCGGCACCGACGTTTTCCACGCTCGTGGTCACGACGAGCTGGCCGGCCTCGATCCGCGCATCGACCTTCAGATCGACCGCCTTGTGCAGCATCGCCGGATCGCGTGCCCCCGGAAACGCGTGCGAGCGCACCCCCGTACGCGACGGGAAACCGTCGGCTACCTCCACCGGCGCGGGGTGCAGCGGCATGTGGCAGCCCTGGCAGGTCTGCGTGGTGGCTCCGGCGTCGTACAGCGCCTTCCAGTCCTCATAGGTGGAGATCGCCAGCACCTTCTCTTCCTGGTTCAGGTGGCAGGCACCGCACAGTTTCGAGTCCTTCAGCAGCGGCGATGCGACGGTGTCGTGTGCCGGAGACTCGGGGCCCTTTTTCCGCGAAAGGCGAGGGCCGAACTTGCGCTCGCCGTTTTCCAGTTGCACTCGCTCGAAGATCCGCCGCTCGTAGCTGCCATCGGCGCCGCGTCGGATGTGCACGTCGCTGACGGTGTGACAGAACTGGCAAGAGATGCCGTGGTCGAGCTTGTGGTCGATGGCTGCCGCCAGATCGACGTCGCCGCGCCCGGCCTTGTGCTCGTCGATCACGAGCGTGGGCACGTGGCAGTCGGCGCAGTCGCCGTTGCGGTCCGGAAAGATTCCGCGGTAGCCGAAACCGTCGGGTTCGTTGCGCGCGTTCAGCCCGAGGTACAGGTGCCTGACGGTCGGATTGGCGAGGTCCGACCCCATCGGCGAGGATTTCCACTCCTGGTAGATGCGGCGGTGGCAGGCGCCGCAGTATTCGGGGCTTTTCTGCGGATCGTTGTCGGCGCGTGCCGGCGCGCTCCACGCGCCGGTTGCCGCGATCAGGCATATCAGCCAGCGACTTGCTCTCATGGATCGTCCCGTCGTCCGCGCAAGATTCGGAGACGGCAGGCTAACGGCGCGCGTCGACGCGCACCATGATTGCGATCTGTTTGCGCCGCAATATCAGCGCAGCAGCCGCATCTGCTCGTCGCTGCATTCCACGCGCCCCGTCGCCCGCAGGCGGGCCAGCGCGCGATAGAGCGCCTCGGGCGTGAGGCCGAGTACTTCAGCCAGTTCGGCCAGCGGCGCGTGCAGACGCACCGCTGCGTCGGGTCCTCCTTCGCATGCCAGGTAGTGGATCACGCGGTCTTCTGCACGGCGCAGCCGCAGCCGTTCGCAGCGCGAGCACTGCCGCCGCGCGTTGCGCAACTGCGCGTGCAGGAACGCCATCGCGAATTCGGCGTCCGTGCGCAGCGCATCGATCACCGCTTTCTTAGGCAGCGCGAGCACGCAGCCGTCGGCGCTGGCCCGGCCGCTGCAGGTGTAGCGCTCGACCTCGAGCGACGCCTCGGCGAAGTATTCACCGGCGGTGGCGCTGAGCATCACCACCGGTGCGCCGTCCGGGGTGAAGCGTTCGGCTTCGAACCGTCCCGAACAGACGTAAAAGAGCGCCTTGACGGGGTCGCCGATGCGGAACAACTGCTGATTCCGGCGTAGTGCGATGGACTGGCCTTGTTGACGCAGCCTCTGCGGCACGTACGCGGGCAACTGCGCTGCGAACTGCGAGGCGGGAATTGCATCGCGAGGGGCCATGGTCGGCGCGTACCGTTGACGAAGGTGCGCCATTCTGCCCCGGCTTGATGCAACCGCGGGAAGTGCCGGGCTCGAAGCGCCTGCCCGTGGCGGAGACCTCGCCCCGTCGACCGCCGCTCGCACGTGTTTGGAATCCCTCGCTCGCCGCGGCTGCCGCCGCGCGCGATCCCGAGCGCGGCGACGCTAGCCGACCGAAGCCCTGTCCGTCCGGCTCTCGCCCTTGTTGTCGACCCAGGTCACGACGATCTCGTCGCCCTTCTTGCCGCCCTTGAACTTGAACTGCAGGTACGGGTTCTTCGACACCGCCGGCCCCCACTCGGCCGACAGCACGGTGCGGCCGGCGTGCGTCACGGTCACGGTCTGGATGAAGTGCGCCGGCACCAGGTTGCCGCTGGCGTCGCGCCTCTGGCCGACTTCCATTTCGTGGCTCATCAGCACACGCACCTCGACGCCATCGGGCTGCGCCGTGGCGCGGATTCGCATC
>JBKBSH010000147.1:0-5629 GCA_046291795.1 Burkholderiaceae bacterium
GCAACTGGTCGCGATACTGCGCCGCGCGTTCGCGAACGATCGTGTGGTCGATGGCGTCGTAGCGGTACATGGCGCAGTCCTCAACCGATCAGCAGCTTCGAGCCGATGCCCGCCAGCATCGTCGCCAGCGCCAGCCGCAGCGTCCGCTCGGACAGCCGATGCGCGAGCGCCGCGCCGACGTAGATCGCCGGCAGCGAGCCGACGAGCAGCGTGCCGAGCAGCGTCCAGTCCACGGTGCCGAGTGCGGCATGGCCCAATCCGGCCACCAGGGTCAGCGGAACCGCGTGCGCGATGTCGGCGCCGACGATCTGGCGCGCGGGCAGCAGCGGGTAGAGGAACAAAAGCGCCACGACGCCGATCGCGCCTGCGCCTACCGAAGTCAGCGTGACCAGCACGCCGATCGCCGCGCCGGTGATCGCGGTCGGCAAAGCGCGCGCGACGCGCTCTTCGGTCACCGACAGATAGCCGGCGCCGGCCGCCGCGGCGAGCGCCACCACGCGCTCGTCGCGAACGGCGAAACGCCGGCCGAGCGCCTGGATCTGCGCGCCGAAGAGCAGCGCGCCGGCGGTGAGAAAGAGCGCGAGACCCAGCACGCGCTTGACGAACTCAGCGAACAGCGCCGCATCGGGTTCGAGAATCTGCACCGCGGCGAGCGTGGCCACCGTCGCCGGCACGGATCCGGCGACCAGCCAGCCGGTGATCGCCCATTGCACGTTGCCGCGGCGCGCGTGGGCGGCGGCGCCGCCCGCCTTGGTGATCGCCGCGAACAAGAGGTCGGTGCCGACCGCGACCTGCGCCGGCACGTTGAAAACCAGCGTGAGCAGCGGCGTCATCAGCGAGCCGCCGCCGACGCCGGTCGCGCCGACGATGAAGCCGACCGCCGCGCCGCCGAGTACGAAAAAGGGATCCATCGCGTGCGTCCGAACGAAACGAGGGCGCAGCGTACGCAGCGCGCAAGCGGGTCTTCGGATCGATGTGCAATGGCGAAATACCCGCTCGTCATTGCGCCGCGTTCGCGCGCGACGCGCTCACAGAACGTGCGCCTCTATGCGTATGACGACTCGATCGTCGGCGCGGGCGATGTCGCCCGGATAATCGGATCGCCGTCGAGCAGGCTTCGATCCATGGAGAACGATTTGAACGCACCCATCCGATCCGGTCCGACGGGCACGCGCGCCGACGTGCGGGGTCTGCAACGCGCCGCGCCCGAAACCGCGGCCGACTCGCCGACGGTGATCTTCGACACGGCGACGGTGCGCCGCGCCGAGCTCGACCTCGACTACGACGGCGCGGTGACGCCGCGCGAGGCGTGGGCGCTCGTGCAGGCGCGCGCGGCGGTGCTGATCGACGTGCGTACCGCGGAGGAGTTCAAGTTCGTCGGGCGCGTGCCCGGCGCGGTCAACGTGCCGTGGCACGGAACTGAACGCGGCGCGCTCGCGCGCTTCTTCGAGGCGCTGCGGCCGCACGTTCTGGCCGCGCGGCCGCTGCTGATGCTCTGCCGCAGCGGCGTGCGCTCGCACGCCGCCGCCAACGCGGTCCATGCAAAGGGCATCAAGCGTGTCTACAACGTGCTCGAAGGGTTCGAGGGCGAGATCGACGATCGCCGGCAGCGCGGCCACATCAACGGTTGGCGCTACCACCGGCTGCCGTGGGTGCAGGACTGACGCGGATGCGGGTCGGGCCGCGCGGGCGCACACTTGCGACGGCGGGGCCGGCAGCGCCGGCGCCGTTCAACGACCAGGAGGACGCGTCATGACCGAGCACGTGTACAAGTCGCTGGAGCTGACTGGCTCGTCGAAGGCGGGCATCGACGACGCGGTGAAGAAGGCGATCGCCAAGGCGTCGAAGACGGTGCACAACCTGCGCTGGTTCCAGGTCACCGAAGTGCGCGGCAATATCGACGGCGGCGCCGTGTCGAGCTGGCAGGTCACGCTGAAGGTGGGCTTTACGCTGGACGACTGACGGCGCCCGCTGCCGCGAGGCGAGGCGGCAGCAGGCGGCGCAGCTCCGGCAGACACGAGCCGCAGTTCGTTCCGCATTTCAGTTCCGACTGCAGCCGCGCGAGCGCATCGCCGTCTGCGGCGGCCAGCACGCGGGCGATGTCGGCCTCGGCCACATCGAAGCAGTTGCACACGATGCGGCCGCGCGGTGCGGTCGGCGCCGGCGGTTGCGCGCCGGGCCGCAGCAGGCGGTGCGCGGGCAGCGGCGGCGGCTGCCCGAGCAGTTCGCGCAGCCAGACTTCGGCGCGGACGGCTTCGGCAGGGCCCGCGAGCGCCGCGGCGACGATGCGCCCCTCGTGCACCCGCAGGCGGCTGCGCACGCCGCGGCGCGCGTCCTCGAAGACGGCCGCACCGTGTTCCAGGCCGAACGCGCGCTCGATCGCGGCCAGCGTCTGGGCGGCGACCGGTTGCGCGGCCGCGGCGCGAAACAGCACGCCCGCACGATCTTCGTCCTGGCCGAAAGGCACGCAGCTCGCATAGCCGAAGGCGCCGTAGTGGTCGCGCAAGTCCAGCTGCAGCGCGAGTTGGCGCGCAGCCGACGTGCGGCCGAAAACGACGTAGCGCCACGGCAGCTCGGCTTTTTGCATGCGCACGGCGGCGTGCTTGAGTTCAGGCTGTTTGCTGTCGGCATCGAACGCTTCGAGCGTCAGCGCATTGACCCCGAACGTGGCGCGTTCGTCGCCGCGACCGGCGACGAACTCCGCGCCCCAGTGCATCGCGATGAACGCCTCACCCATCCGGACCGCGTCGCTCGCCGCGGCCGGCAGCACGAGCGAGCCGCGGCGCGAGGTCACGTGCACGAGGTCGCCGGCGGCAAGCTGCCGGCGCGCCAGTTCCGCCGGGTGCAGTTCGACGCACGGCTCCGGTGCGTGGCCGAACAGGCGCCCGAGCGTGCCGGTGCGGCTCATCCCGTGCCATTGATCGCGCAGCCGGCCGGTGGTCAGGCGCAGCGGAAAACGGGCGTCGATCTCCTCGGCCACCGGCCGGTAAGGGACCGCGACGAAGCGGGCCTTTCCGTCCGCTGTGGCAAAGACGCCGTCTTCGTAAAGGCGCGTGCGGCCGCTGCGTGCGCCCTCGGGAAAGGGCCACTGCTGCGGGCCGTCGCGATCGAGGATCTCCCAGGACAGTCCGGTGATGTCAAGATCGCGGCCCCGCGTGGACTCGCGATGCTCCAGCCAGATGCTCTCGGGGTCGTCGTACGGAAACAGCGTCGGCCGGCCCGGCCGCAGGCGCGCTTCCAGGCGCCGCGCCACATCGACCGCGATCTGCCAGTCCTCGCGCGCCTGCCCGGGCGGCGGCACCGCACGGCGCACGCGCGAGATGCGCCGTTCGGAGTTGGTGACCGTGCCCTCCTTTTCGCCCCAACCGGATGCGGGCAGCAGGACATCGGCGAGCGCGGCCGTGGCGGTCGTCCTGTAGGCGTCCTGCACGATCACGAGTTCGGCCGCGGCGAGCGCTTCGCGGATCACCCGGTCGACGTCCGCGGCAACAACGAGCTGCTGGCACTGACCCGACCCGACGTCGTCCGCGAGATCCACGACGCGTATCTTGCGGCCGGTGCCGATCTGATCGAGACGAACACGTTCGGCGCGACCCGCATCGCACAGGACGACTATGCGCTCGGGCACCTGGCTTACGAGATGAACGTCGAAGCGGCGCGGCTCGCGCGCGCCGCGTGCGACAGGTTTGCGACCGCGGACAGGCCGCGGTTCGTCTGCGGCGCCCTGGGGCCGACGCCGAAGACCGCATCGATTTCGCCCGACGTCAACGATCCCGGCGCGCGCAACGTCACCTTCGACGAGCTGGCGCAGGCCTACGGCGAGCAGGCGCGCGGCCTGCTCGACGGCGGCGCCGACGTGCTGCTCGTCGAGACGATCTTCGACACGCTCAACGCCAAGGCCGCGATCTTCGCGATCGAAGCGGAGTTCGAGCGGCGCGGTGCGCGCTGGCCGGTGATCGTCAGCGGCACGGTGACCGACGCGTCGGGCCGCATCCTGTCGGGACAGACGGTCGAGGCGTTCTGGTACTCGGTGCGCCACGCGCGGCCGCTCGCGGTCGGACTGAACTGCGCGCTCGGCGCCGCGCTGATGCGGCCGTACATCGAGGAGCTCGCGTCGATCGCCGACACCTTCGTCAGCGTGTACCCGAACGCCGGCCTGCCCAACCCGATGAGCGACACCGGCTTCGACGAGACGCCCGAGGTCACGTCGCGGCTGCTGCGCGAGTTCGCGCTGGCGGGTTTCGTCAACATCGCCGGCGGCTGCTGCGGAACGACCCCCGAGCACATCCGCGCCATCGCGCAGGCGATCGAAGGCATCGCGCCGCGCCGAGTGCCCGCGCCCGATCATGCGCTCAAGCTCGCGGGGCTGGAGCCGCTGCGCATCGACGAGTCGAGCCTGTTCGTCAACGTCGGCGAGCGCACCAACGTCACGGGATCAAAGGCCTTCGCCCGGCTGATCCTGGCCGAGCAGTACGAGGAGGCGGTCGCCGTGGCGCGCCAGCAGGTCGAGGCCGGCGCGCAGATCATCGACGTCAACATGGACGAGGCGATGCTCGATTCGGCGCGCGCGATGACGCGCTTCCTCAACCTGATCGCCGCCGAACCCGACATCGCGCGCGTTCCGGTGATGATCGACAGCAGCAAGTGGAGCGTGATCGAAGCCGGGCTGAAGTGCGTTCAGGGCAAGAGCATCGTCAACTCGATCTCGCTGAAGGAAGGCGAGGCCGAGTTCCTGCGGCAGGCGAAGCTCGCGCGCCGCTACGGCGCAGCGGTGATCGTGATGGCTTTCGACGAGCACGGACAGGCCGACACCTTCGAGCGCAAGGTCGGCATCTGCAAGCGCAGCTACGACCTGCTGACGCGCGAAGCGGGCTTCCCGCCCGAGGACATCATCTTCGATCCGAACGTCTTCGCGATCGCCACGGGCATCGACGAGCACAACAACTACGCGGTCGACTTCATCGAGGCCACACGCTGGATCCGTGGCCATCTGCCGCACGCGAAGACGAGCGGCGGCATCAGCAACGTCAGTTTCAGCTTCCGCGGCAACGACCACGTCCGCGAGGCGATCCACACGGTGTTCCTGTACCACGCGATCAAGGCGGGCCTGACGATGGGAATCGTCAACGCCGGCCAGCTCGGAGTGTACGAAGAGATCGACCCCGAGCTGCGCAGCCGCGTCGAGGATGTCGTGCTCAACCGCAGGCCCGACGCCGGCGAGCGGCTCGTGCAGATGGCCGAATCGATCAAGGCGGGCGGCCGCGAGCGGAAGGAAGATCTCGCGTGGCGCGCCGAGCCGGTCGAAAAGCGGCTCGCGCACGCGCTGGTGCACGGGATCACGCAGTACATCGTCGAGGACACCGAGGAATGCCGCGCCGCGATCGCCGCGCGCGGCGGGCGCCCGATCGAGGTGATCGAAGGCCCGCTGATGGAAGGCATGAACATCGTCGGCGATCTGTTCGGCGCCGGCAAGATGTTCCTGCCGCAGGTCGTCAAGAGCGCGCGCGTCATGAAGCAGGCGGTCGCCTATCTGCAACCGTTCCTCATCGCCGAGAAGGAAGCGATGGGGCTCGCGGAAGCGCCCGCCGCCGGCAAGATCCTGATGGCGACGGTGAAGGGCGACGTGCAC
>JBKBSH010000014.1:0-2153 GCA_046291795.1 Burkholderiaceae bacterium
AAGTTCGGGCACGACCGACTCAGCACTTTCGGCATCGGCGCCGACGTGACCGAGGCCGAGTGGCGGCTGCTGCTGCGCCAGCTCGTGGCACAACGGATGGTCGAGGTCGACTACGAGCGCTTCAACGTGTTGCGGCTGACCGAGGCGAGCCGGCCGGTGCTGCGCGGCGAAAGTCGAATCGAAGTGCGGCGCCACGTCGCGGGCGCAGGCCGCAAGGCGAAGAAGGGGATCGCGCCGGCCCCCACGCCGCTCGGCTCCGCAGACGAGGCGTTGTTCGAACGGCTGCGGCAATGGCGCGCGCAAGTGGCGAAAGAGCGCGGCGTTCCCGCCTACGTCGTGTTGCACGATGCGACGCTGCGCGCGATCGCGCAGGCGCGGCCGCGGTCGGTCGACGCACTGCGCGGCATCTCGGGCGTGGGCGAACGCAAGCTCGCCAGTTACGGCGAAGCGCTGATCCGGATCGTCGCGTCCTGATCCGGCCTGCACCACCGATCGGCCCGACGGCGGCGCCGTGCGTCAGCCTCGCGCGTGCTCCTTCGCCCGCAGCTTCGCCGCGATGTAGGCATCGTCCGGCACGTGCAGCAGCCCGGCGATCTTGCGCATCAGATGCAGCTCGTGCGCCGACAGCTTCGCGTCGGCGTAGGCGACGCGCCACATCAGCTCGATGACGCGCTCCTTCTGCGCCTGCGTG
Source organism: Burkholderiaceae bacterium (assembly GCA_046291795.1). GTDB lineage: Bacteria > Pseudomonadota > Gammaproteobacteria > Burkholderiales > Burkholderiaceae_F > DSNY01. The sequence goes on from JBKBSH010000014.1 coordinate 692, forward strand.
AAGCGCCGGTTGATCAGCGAAGTGAACTGGTAGTAGTCGGTCGCCCGGCGCACTTCGTCCTCGGCGAGCGCGATCAGCGCGTCGGCTTCCGCGCCGCTCAGACCGAACTTCTCGTGAACCGCGCGCAGCACGGCTTCGCGCTCGGCGGGGGTCGTGTCGCGGTCGATGCGCACCACCTCGACCAGCAGCGCGGCGGTGGCCAGCTCGATGCCGTGGCCGCCGGCGTCGGGCGCGGCCACGTTGCGGTCGAAGAAGTCGCGGATCGCCTTCAACATCGGTCGCGCCCGTCTACCTGCGGCCGGCCAGGATGCGGCGGCACTCGGCTTCGTGCTGGCCGATCTCGGCGAGCGTCACCTCGATGTCCTCGCGCTGCTGCTCGAGGTTCGCGCGGTGCTGCTCGAGAATCGCCAGGAACTTGCGCGCCTGCGCGACCGCGTCCTTGGGACTCTCGTACATGTCGATCAGTTCGCGGATCTGCGTGAGCGTCAGTCCCAGCCGCTTGCCGCGCAGCGTGAGCTTCAGCCGCGTGCGGTCGCGCGGCGAATACACGCGCTTGAGCCCGCCGCGGCCCGCGCGGGCAGGTGCCAGGATGCCCTGGTCCTCGTAGAAACGGATCGCGCGCGGTGTGATGTCGAACTCGCGCGCCAGGTCGGTGATCGTGAACTCGGTCGCGGGCGGCGCCGACTTGTCGGCACCTGCGGTCGGGCGTTTCGGCATGCGGATCTCGGAGGGACGACGGCGTGCAGTTTACGTGCACGTCAACTTCGTGCAACATCCAAGCCCGGGCTCGGGGCGCGGGTCGCGAGCAGGCCGACGAAGTAGGCGCGGGGGCCGCCGCATACGCTGCGATCGCAGCGGCGCCATCCGCGACAAGCTGGCGGCGGACGAGGCGACCGGACGTGCCCGGGCTGACCGTGCGGCCCGCGCCGGAGGTGAAGACATCATGCAGGCGCCGATCAATTTCGTGATTTCCGTTCACGCCGACGCCGCGCGCGAAGACGGCGCAATCGCGCTTGGTCTGGCGACCGAGCGGCTGCGCGCCAGCGGTGCCGACCTGATCGAAACCACCGACGACGAGGCCACGCTGGTGCAGTTCGATGCGCCCGCCTACGACGTGCTGTGGCGCGCCGCCGAGCTGGCTCGCGAACACGCGGGCGCGGGACTGCGCTTCGGAATCGCCTCCGGCGTCAAGGAGCGCCCGGCCGGGCCCGGTACGCACGCGCCGCGCGCGAGCGAACGCAGCGTCGCCCAGGCGCGGGGGCTCGCCCGCAGCGCCGAGCGCGCCGGCGTGCTGGTGTCGTCGCAGCTGGGCTCGCTGCTGATCGTCTCCGACCCGACCCTCGCGCCGCGGCTGCGCGCGACGCGGCTGTTTCACGCCGACGGCGGAACGCTGCAGGCGTACCGGTTCGAAGCCGGCGCAGGCTGAGCCGCCCGCCGGCGTCTCGTCCCGTGGCGGCGGTGA
>JBKBSH010000014.1:2253-16408 GCA_046291795.1 Burkholderiaceae bacterium
GGCGCAGGCGCCGCTTAAACTGCCGCAATGAATCCGCACGAACACGAACTCCTTTACCCGTGGGCCGAAGCGCCCGCGCCCGGAACGATCGTCACGCTGCGGCCGGGCGTGCACTGGCTGCGCATGCGCCTGCCCTTCGCGCTCGATCACATCAACCTGTGGCTGCTCGACGACGAGATCGAGGTCGACGGCACCCTGCGGCGCGGCTGGACCGCGATCGACTGCGGCATCACGAGCGACGAAACGAAGGCCGCGTGGGAGAAGCTGTTCGACACCGCGTTCGAGGGCCGGCCGCTGCTGCGCGTGATCGCGACACACTTTCATCCCGATCATCTGGGGCTCGCGCACTGGCTTGCGCGCGGCGGCGAACGCGAACGCTGGTGCGCGCCGCTGTGGATGAGCGCGGCCGAGTACGCGTTCGGCCGCTTCCTGTCGGCGGGAACCAACGAGACCGCGGGCGAGGACGCGGTCGCGCACTTCCGCCGGCACGGTCTGTCGGACCCGGACGCGCTCGCCAAGGTTCGCGCGCGCGGCGGCGGCTACTACCCGAAGCTCGTCCCCTCGGTACCGCGTTCGTTCCACCGGATCATCGACGGCGACGAGATCGCGATCGGGTGCGCCGGGTCGCGCCGCATCTTCCGCGCAATCGTCGGCTACGGCCACGCGCCCGAGCACGTTTCGCTGTACTGCGCCGAGGACAGGCTGCTGGTGTCGGGCGACATGGTGCTGCCGCGCATCTCGACCAACGTGAGCGTCTTCGACGTCGAACCCGAGGCCAACCCGCTGCCGCGCTATCTGCGTTCGCTCGACCGCTACTTGATGCTGCCGGCCGACACGCTGGTGCTGCCGTCGCATGGCAAGCCCTTCGTCGGCCTGCACCGTCGCGTCGCGCAGCAGCACGCGCATCACCAGGCGCGGCTGGCCGACGTCTACGCGGCCTGCGCCGCGCCGAAGACCGCCGCCGAGATCGTTCCGGTGCTGTTCAACCGCGAGCTCGATCTGCACCAGACGACGTTCGCGCTCGGCGAATCGCTCGCGCACCTGCACGCGCTGTGGTACGAGGGGCGGCTCGTGCGGCGGCTCGAAGGCGGCGTGTACCGCTTCGCGCAGGCGTGACACGCAACGATCCACCGGGGTGCTTGCGTCGATGACGCGTCCGCCAAAACACAAGCCGGCCACGCAGCTGACGACCCTCGGACGCGAGCGGGCGTCGAGCTTCGGCTTCGTCAACCCGCCGCTGGTGCGCGGCTCGACGGTGCTGCACGACAGCGTCGCGCAGATGAAGGAGCGCGTGCGCCAGCGCTTCGCCGGTGCCGATCGTCCGGTGACCTACGGCATCTACGGCACGCCGACGCATCACGCCTTGTACGACGCGCTCACCGCGCTCGAGGGCGGGCACGCGAGCTGGGCCGCACCGTCGGGGCTGGCGGCGATCACGACCGCGATCCTCGCGTTCGTGCGGCAGGGCGACCACGTGCTCGTGCCCGATTCGGTGTACTGGCCGACGCGACGCTTCTGCCGCGAGGTGCTGCCGCGCTTCGGCGTGACGGCGAGCTTCTACGACCCGCGCGTCGGCGAAGCCGGGCGCGCGGCGGTCGAGCGGCTCTTCACGCCGGCCACGCGCGTGCTGTTCCTCGAGTCGCCGGGGTCGCTCACGTTCGAGATGCAGGACGTGCCTCTGCTCGCGGCGGTCGCGCGCGCGCGCGGCGCGGTGAGCCTGATCGACAACACCTGGGCCACGCCGCTTTATTTCCGCCCGCTCGAGCACGGCGTGGACGTGTCGATCCATGCGGCGACCAAGTACATCGGCGGCCACTCGGATCTGGTGATGGGCACGCTGACCGCCAGCGAGAGCGCGTGGCCGCGGCTGCGCGAGGCGATCCACCAGTACGGTGTCACGACGAGCCCCGACGACTGCTGGCTCGCGCTGCGCGGCCTGCGCTCGATGGGCGCGCGGCTCGTGCAGCACCGCGCCAACGCCGAGCGCCTGATCGACTGGCTGCGCGCGCAGCCCGAGGTCGACCGCATCCTGTACCCGGCCGCGGCGGACGATCCCGGCCACGCGCTGTGGAAGCGCGACATGAGCGGCGCCAGCGGCCTGTTCGGCGTCGCGTTGAAGCCGTCGGTGAGCGAGTCCGCCTTGCACGCGTTCATCGACGGCTTGCAGCTGTTCGGATTGGGCGCGTCCTGGGGCGGCTACGAAAGCCTGATCATTCCCGCCGATCCGGAGCGCACGGTCGCGCCGCTTCCGTTCGACGGGCCGCTGTTGCGCATCGCCGCGGGACTCGAGGACGCGGAAGACCTGATCGAGGACCTGAAGCGGGGCTTCGAACGGCTGCGCGCTCAGCCTAAATCCGGCAGTTGAGCGCGCGATGCCGTGCGCAGCGGATTCACCCTCCGGGTCAACGACGTCGAAGCCGCAAAGCCTTGGCACGCAACGCAGCGTCCGCAGCCGCGAGCGGTCAACTGCCGGATTTAGGGTGACAGACGCTCGCGAATGCGGCGATCGCCGGATGATCCGCGCCGGCCACGCGCGCCGCGTGCGCGAGCCCGGAAAGTCCGAATAGGACGATCAGCGCACCTGCCGCCGGCTTCAGCCAGGCGCGCGCGTGAGCGAGCGCGCCGGTCGAATCGCCGGCGCCGACGCGGCTCGCGGCGAAGTCGACGACGACGAGGTTCGGCAGCGTTCCGAGCCCGAAAGCGAGCATGACGAGCGCGCCCTGCCAGGGTCCGCCCGCCACCAGCGCGAGCGGCAATGCCGCGTAGACCATTCCGCAGGGAATCCAGCCCCAGGCGAGCCCCGCGACGAACGCCTGACGCCCCGAACGCGGCGGATACGCCTTGCGCGCGAGCGGGCCGATGAGGCGCCACACCCACGCGCCTGCGGGCTCGATGCGCTTGAGCCACGTGCCGCGCCCGAACATCGACGCGCCGATCGCCAGCAGCATCGCGCTGCCGACCACGAGCAGCGCGACCTGCACCGGCAACACATCGGCGGCGAACAGCGCGCCGCCGAGCGCACCCGCAGCCGCACCGGCCGTCGAGTAACTGACGATGCGCCCGGCGTGATAACCCGCAGCGAGCCGCGCGGCGGAAACGCCGCGCGGGCGGTTCATCTGCAGCGCCCCGATGAAGCCGCCGCACATGCCGGCGCAATGCAGTCCGCCGAGCGCGGCCAGCGCAAAGGCGGCGATCGCCTGGGTGGTCAGCAGGTCCAGCATCGGTGCAGTGTTCGGCTTCCCCCGGTCGAGTCCGGGACGGCGCGTCGGTCCCGGGCTCGAACGATCTTCGCTCAGACGATCTTCGAGTAGCGCCGCGCGCGCTCGTCGTTCTGCAGATAGCGATCGAAGCACATCGCGACCGCCCGGATCAGCAGCTTGCCCTTGGGGGTGACGCTGATCCAGTCGGTCGACAGTTCGACCAGCCCCTCCGCGACGAACTGCTCGAGCGCGGCGAGCTCGCGCTTGAAGTACTCGTCGAACCTGATCAGGTGCGCGGTTTCGATCGCTTCCTTGGAAACGACGAAGTGGCACATCAGCGACATGATCACCGCGCGCCGCGCGAGGTCGTCGCGGTCGAGCAGGATGCCGCGCGCGGTCGGCAGCAGCCCGTGGTTGACGCGATCGTAGTACTCGTCGAGTTCGCGCACGTTCTGCGAGTAGGTCGGTCCGATCTTGCTGATCGCCGAGACGCCGAGCCCGATCAGATCGCAGTCGGGACGCGTGCTGTAGCCCTGGAAATTGCGGTGCAGCCGGCCCTGGTTCTGCGCGCGCGCCAGATCGTCGTCGCGCTTGGCGAAGTGGTCCATGCCGATGTACTGGTAGCCGGCGCCGGTCAGCCGCTCGATCGCGTCGAGCATGATGCCCATTTTTTCCTGCGACGACGGCAGCTCGGCCGGGTTGATGCGTCGCTGCGGCTTGAAGCGCTCGGGCAGGTGCGCATAGTGATACAGCGCAACGCGGTCGGGGCCGATCGCCAACACCTTGTCCAGCGTGCGCGCGAAGGTCTCGCGCGTCTGCTTCGGCAGGCCGTAGATGAGGTCGAGATTGATCGACCTGAACCCGGCCGCGCGCGCCGCTTCGATCGTCGCGACCGTGCTCTCGAGGCTCTGCAGGCGGTTGACCGCGCGTTGCACGTTGACGTCGAAGTCCTGCACGCCGACCGACATGCGGTTGAAGCCCAGTTCGCCGAGCACGCGCACCTTGTCGGGCGGCGCCGAGCGCGGATCGACCTCGACGCTGAACTCGCCTTTCGCCGCCAGCGGGAAGCGCTCGGTCAGCATCGCCATCAGCGCGCGCAGTTCGTCGTCCGACAGGAAGGTCGGCGTCCCGCCGCCCAGATGAAGCTGCTCGACGCGGCGCTCGCCGGTGAGCAGCGCGCCGACCAGATCGGCCTCGCGCGCAAGCGCGGACAGGTACTCGACCGACTTGCCGTGGTCGCGCGTGATGACCTTGTTGCAGGCGCAGTAATAGCAGACCGTGTTGCAGAACGGCAGGTGCACGTACAGCGACAGCGGCTTCGGACCCACCGTCTCGCCCCGCTTGCCGAGCCAGCTCGCGAACGCCTGCGCGTCGAAGGCCTCGACGAACCGGTCCGCGGTCGGGTACGACGTATAGCGCGGACCCGGTACGTCGAACCGGCGCAGCAGGTCAGGATCGGGCAGCGCAACTTCGTTGCGCGTCGACATCAACATCGAGATTTTCCGTCGGCGGCAAAGCAATGATGCGGCCGGCGCACGAGCGGCCGCGGGTCACGCGCGGCGTGTATTATTCGACAGCCATCCGCCGCAGCCTTGATGAACGTCAACCGCGTGCCAGCGATGATGCGAATCATGCGCTGCTCATGTCAACAGGAACGACCGCCATGCTCGTCAAGGGTGCCGTGAGCGGCAGGCAAGGCCAGAGGGAGCATGCAAACCTTTCGGTCGCGGGAGAAGCTTCGATGAATGCGCCGAGCTTTTCGATCTCGCACCTGAAGGTCGCCTGCTCCAACTGCAACCTGCGCGAGCTGTGCCTTCCGGTCGGACTGTCGCTCGCCGACATCGAGAAACTCGAGGAACTCGTCGCCACGCGCAAGCGCGTCAAGCGCGGCGAGAGCCTGTTCCGCGCGGGCGACCGCTTCGAGTCGCTGTACGCGGTGCGTCTGGGCTTCCTGAAAAGCACGGTGATGTCTTCGGACGGCCGCGAGCAGGTCACGGGTTTCCACATGGCCGGCGAACTGGTCGGCCTCGACGGTATCAGCAGCGAAACGCATTCGTGCGACACGGTCGCGCTCGAGGATACCGAAGTCTGCGTGATCCCGTACGAACGCCTCGAGGAAGTCGCCGCCGCCGTGCCGATGCTGCGCACGCACTTCCACAAGGTGATGAGCCGCGAGATCGTTCGCGAACACGGCGTGATGCTGCTGCTCGGAAGCATGCACGCCGAGGAGCGGCTCGCGGCCTTCCTGCTGAATCTGTCGCAGCGCTTCGAGGCGCGCGGGTATTCGCGCACCGAGTTCGTGCTGCGCATGACGCGCGCCGAGATCGGCAGCTTCCTCGGCCTGAAGCTCGAAACCGTCAGCCGCGTGCTGTCGCGCTTTGCGCAGGACGGCCTGATCGAGGTCAACCAGAAGCACGTCCGCATCGTCAACCCGGACGGGCTGCGCGCGATCGTTTCCGGGCAGCCGCCCTGCGAGCGGTAAGCGCGGCTACCGCCGTGCGGGTTCGCCGGCGCCCTCGCCGGGCGTTTCCGTCGCCCGCTTCGGGCAGCCCGTCGGCCGGTCGGCCGCGTCGACCGGACAACGGTTCACTTCGAACGGTGAACGCGCCAGAAACACCGTCAGCGCGCTCGCCGCCGAAGTCATCGCCCAAAAGAAGAAGAACCCGATCGTGTAAACGGGCATGCGCTCGACGTCGAGCGGCGCGCCGAACAGGTGCAGATCGGCCGGATCGAACAGCGCGAAGAAGATCATCTCTGCGACCGCCGCGACCAGGAACGCGGGCCACAGCACCCACAGCACCCGTTGTCCCAAGCTCTGCGTCGTCATCGCTGCCCTCCTTCCGACCGGCCGCGCCGCGGCGTCAACGTTTCGCCCCGACGCGGAAGACCTTCGCGAGTCGTCCGTCCTCGATCACGGCATCGCCGTCGAGCCGCCATTGGGCGGCTTCGATGACGACCTGCCACGCCGGATGTCCTGTCACCGGCGGCGCGTCACCCCAGCTGCCCGCGTACTCGGCGCTGCGCCCGCCGTCGTTCGTGCCGACGCGCGCGAGCACCGCGCCGCGGTCGGCACCGCTGCGGCCCGGATGAACGAGCCGCACGCGCAGCGCAGCCTCCGGCGCAAGAGGCTGCTCGGCAAAGAGCCTGACGCCGACGAAATCGCCCGGCTCGATTCCGGCGATGCGAAGTTCCGCCTCGACGCCGAGCGACGCGGCCAGTCGGCTGCGCGCGAGATCTTCGTTGATCGCGAGCCCGCGCTTGTAGTAGTCGGCCGCGACGACGCCGTCGGCGCCGCGAAACGCGATCACCGCCGTGACGATGCCGCCGACGACGGCAGCCGCCGGCAGCGCCATCAGCAACCAAGGCCACGGTTCTCGATACCACGGTTTCGCCATTGCGCTGCCCATGTTATCGCCTCGGCCCGAGAAACGTCGTCTTCTCGCGCACCCGGATCGATGCATCGTCCTGCGCGGCGACCTCGACGTACACGCGATGCGAACCGGGGGCAGCGGCCTCGGGCGGCGCCTGCAGACGCAGCGGCACCGAAGTCGTCGTCGCCGCGGGCACGTCGAACGAAGTCTGCGACGCGACCGTCAGACCGGGCAGCCCCTCGACGCGAACGACATACGACCGGGCGCGCTCGCTCGTGTTCATCACCTGCAGCCGGTAGGCGTTCTCGATCCAACCGGTGTCGACTTCGCGCGCGAGCGATCCGCGGTCGCGAAGCACGTCGACCTTCAGCGGCACGCGCAGAACCAGCGCGACGGCGAGCCCCGCGGTCACCGCCGTCAGGATCGACGCGTAGACGAGCACGCGCGGCCTGAAGACCCGCTTCCAGATGCCGGCCGCGCCGTAGTGCGCCTCCAGCGCGTGCTCGGTCGAGTAGCGGATCAGCCCGCGCGGCAGACCGACCTTGTCCATCACGTAGTTGCACGCATCGATGCACGCGGCGCAGCCGATGCACTCGTACTGCAGGCCGTTGCGGATGTCGATCCCGGTCGGGCAGACCTGCACGCAGAGCCCGCAGTCGACGCAGTCGCCCAGCCCTTTGGCCTTGCGATCTTCGCGCTTGCTGCTCGGGCCGCGCGGCTCGCCGCGCCGGCGGTCGTAGCTGATGATCAGCGTATCGGGATCGAACATCGCGCTCTGGAAGCGCGCGTACGGGCACATGTACTTGCAGACCTGTTCCCGCATCCACCCCGCGTTGCCGTACGTCGCGAAGCCGTAGAACAGGATCCAGAACGCCGACCAGCCGTCGACGTCGAGCCGTAGCACGTCCGAGCCGAGCTCGCGGATCGGCGTGAAGTAGCCGACGAAGGTGAAGCCGGTCCACAGCGCGACCGCGATCCACGCCGCGTGCTTGGCGCCCTTGAGCGCCAACTTGCGCGCCGACGTCGGCTCCTGATCGAGCCGCATTCGCCTGGCGCGGTCGCCCTCGATGCGCCGTTCGATCCACATGAAGATTTCCGTGTACACGGTCTGCGGGCACGCGTAACCGCACCACAGGCGGCCGCCGACGGCCGTGAACAGGAACAGCGACAGCGCGGCGATGATCAGGATCGCCGTCAGGTAGATGATGTCCTGCGGCCAGAGGACGAGCCCGAAGATGTAGAACTTGCGGGCGGCCAGGTCGAACAGCACCGCCTGGCGGTCGTTCCACTGCAGCCACGGCAACCCGTAGTAGACGACCTGCGTGATCCAGACGAGCGCCCAGCGCCACTTCTGGAAGTACGCAAGATGGTCGCCGATCTTCTGGCGCGGATAGATCTCCTTGCGCTTTTCGTACAGCGACTCGACGACCTCGCGGACCGGCGCCTCCTTGATCGGGATGACCGGCGCCGGGGCGGCGGATCGCGCTTCGCGCTGTTCGCGCTTGCGATTGACCGCGCTGCTCATGGGCTGCTCTTCGTTTGCTTCGAAACGGCGGCGCGCCAGTCCCGGGAGGAGGGGCCGGCGCGCCGAAAAATCTACTGCTTCGGCGGCGCTGCGCCGGATGGCCGACTCAGCGAGTAGACGTACGCCGATACGAGATGGATCTCGGCGTCGGTCAAAATGCCTTTCCACGCGGGCATCACGCCCTGCCGGCCCTTGGTGATCGTCTCGACGATCGACGCCACGGAGCCTCCGTAGTTCCAGATCTTGTTCGTCAGGTCCGGCGCGCCGATCGCGGGATTGCCCTTGCCTTCGGGACCGTGGCAGGCGGCACAGGCCGCGAACTTGGCCTTGCCGCGCGATGCCCGCACGGAATCGTGCGCCGAGCCCGACAACGACAGCACGTAGTGCGCGACGTCGGTGACGTCCTCGGCACCGCCGACCGCGGCGGCCATCGGCGGCATCGCCGCCTGGCGTCCGCCGGCCACCGTCGTTTTGATCGCGTCGGCCGTTCCGCCCCACTGCCATTCGGCGTCCGTCAGGTTCGGAAATCCGCGCGATCCCTGCGCGGTGACGCCGTGGCATTGAGCGCAGTTGTTCAGGAAGATCCGCTCGCCCATCTGCCGGCCGCGCGCATCGGCCGCCACCTGCTCGACCGGCTGCTGCAGGAACGCCGCCAGCACGGGGCCGAAGCGCGCTTCGGCAGCCTTGACTTCGTCGGCGTGCTGCTTTTCCTGGCTCCAGCCCAGCACACCCTTGTACTGCGTGCCGAGCCCCGGATACAGGATCAGGTAGATCACCGAGAACACGACCGTGATGTAGAAAAGCCAGATCCACCAGCGCGGCATCGGGTTGTGGAACTCGCGCAGGTCGCCGTCCCACACGTGGCCGGTCGTCTCGGGCTCCTCACCCGCGACGAGCTTGACCCTGCGCTTGCTCTGCATCCACAGGAACACGCCGCAACCGATCACCGACACGACGGTGATGATCGCGACGTAGTAGTCCCAGAAAACGCTGTAGAAGTCGCTCATTCCCGCCTCGCTATTCCTTGTTCGCCTTCGTCTCGTCGGCCCAGGCGTCGGCGAACGGCAGCCGCGCCGCCTCTTCGAAGCGCTGCCTGTTGTGACGGCTGTACGCCCACGCAACGATGCCGATGAAGGACACGAACGCGAGCACGGTCACGATCGAGCGCATGTCATTGATGTCCACGATTGCCTCCTAGCGCACGTTGCGCAGTTCCACACCCAGCCCCTGCAGGTAGGCGATCAGCGCGTCCTGTTCGGTCTTTCCCTTCAACGCCTCGGGCGCCGCGGCGATCTGCTCGTCGCTGTAGGGCACCCCGACGCGCCGCAACGCGCGCATGCGCGCCTGAACGTCGATGCCATCCACCCCCGTTCGCTCGAGCCACGGATACGCGGGCATGTTCGACTCGGGAACGACGTCGCGCGGGTTGTTGAAGTGGATGCGGTGCCACTCGTCCGAATAGCGCCCGCCGACGCGCGCCAGATCCGGGCCGGTGCGCTTGCTGCCCCACAGGAACGGATGGTCGTAGACGAACTCGCCGGCGACCGAATAGTGGCCATAGCGCAGCGTCTCGGCGCGGAACGGGCGCACCATCTGCGAGTGGCAGTTGTTGCAGCCCTCGCGGATGTAGATGTCGCGCCCGACCAGCCGCAGCGGCTCGTAGGGCTTGATGCCTTCGACCGGCTGCGTCGTCTGCCGCTGGAAGTACAGCGGAACGATTTCGACGAGCCCGCCGACCGCCACCACGAGCACGATCAGCGCGATCATCAGCCAGGAATTGCGCTCGATGAAGTCGTGATTGAATTGCATGGTTGCTCCCTCGTCGGTGCGGTGGACGCGGCGCTTATGCGTGGGCCATCGCCGGTGCCGGGACGGGGTCCTCGACGGCGCGCCCGACGGCGATCGTTTTGAACATGTTGTAAGCCATCAGGCAGATGCCGCCCAGGTACAGCAGCCCGCCGGTCAGGCGGATCAGGTAAAACGGCAGCGTCGCCTTCACGCTCTCGACGAAGGTGTACGTCAGCGTGCCGTCCTCGTTGACCGCGCGCCACATCAGCCCCTGCATCACGCCGGCGATCCACATCGCCGCGATGTACAGCACGATGCCGATCGTGGCGACCCAGAAGTGCACGGTGACCAGCCGCATCGAATACATCTCGGTGCGCCCGTACAGTCGCGGGATCAGGTAGTACAGCGCGCCCATCGACACGAGCCCCACCCATCCGAGCGCGCCCGAGTGCACGTGGCCGATCGTCCAGTCCGTGTAATGCGACAGCGCGTTGACCGTCTTGATCGACATCATCGGCCCCTCGAAGGTCGACATGCCGTAGAACGACAGCGAGACGATCAGGAACTTGAGGATCGGATCCTCGCGCAGCTTGTACCAGGCACCCGACAGGGTCATGATGCCGTTGATCATGCCGCCCCACGACGGCGCGAGCAGGATCAGCGAAAACAGCATGCCGATCGACTGCACCCAGTCGGGAAGCGCCGTGTAGTGCAGGTGGTGCGGGCCGGCCCACATGTAAGTGAAGATCAGCGCCCAGAAGTGCACCACCGACAACCGGTACGAATAGACGGGGCGCCCGGCCGCTTTCGGGATGAAGTAGTACATGATCCCGAGGAAGCCGGCGGTCAGGAAGAAGCCGACCGCGTTGTGCCCGTACCACCACTGCACCATCGCGTCGATCGCGCCCGGATAGGCCGAATACGACTTGGTCAGGCTGACCGGCACAAAGGCGCTGTTGACGATGTGCAGCAGCGCGACGGTGATGATGAACGCGCCGTAGAACCAGTTGGCCACGTAGATGTGCTTGACCCGGCGCACGGCGACCGTGCCGAAGAACACGATCGCATACGCGACCCAGACGACCGCGATCAGCAGGTCGATCGGCCATTCGAGTTCCGCGTACTCCTTGCTCGTCGTGATGCCGAGCGGCAGCGTCACCGCGGCGGCGACGATCACCGCCTGCCAGCCCCAGAACGTGAACCACGCGAGCTTGGGCGCGAACAGCGGCACCTGCGAAGTTCGCTGCACGACGTAGTAGCTCGTCGCGAACAGCGCGCTGCCGCCGAACGCGAAGATCACCGCGTTGGTGTGCAGCGGGCGCAGGCGGCCGAACGAAAGCCACGGCACGCCGAAGTTCAGTTCGGGCCACGCCATCTGCGCGGCAATGACGACGCCGACGAGCATGCCGACGATGCCCCAGACCACGGCCATGACCGAAAAGGCCCGGATCACGCCGTAGTGATAGGTCAAGGTATTGGGCTGGTTCATCTCTTTCTCCGAAGCAAATCTGATCGACCGCACCTTCGCAGTACGCCGTTGCGCGCGCCACCTCGCGTGCGTCCCGCCGCAGCAGTGTTTCGGCAAGTTCTGGCCGCCGCCCTCCCAGCAGCCCGAACGGTTGGTTGCGATGTCACCGGACCGGTTACACCCGGTGCGATGCTATGGACCGTCAGGGTTGCGCCAATTGATCCAGGTCAATTCGATTCCCATCGCCGGGAACCGCGTGACGAACCTCTCAAAAACGCGGCGCGTCCGGTCAGACTGCGTGAACGAATGCTCGCGCGCCCCCGGCTTCGCCCCCGGAAAAACAGGCGCCTTCATGGCTTTCAGCCGCCGGGGCGAGGCGCGTCATCGCGCGGCTTGTCGTCTTCGTCGAGGATGCGCCGCCCTTCGGCGTCGAGGTCGTCGAACTGGCCCGACAGCACCGACCACGCGAGCAGTCCGCCGATCGCGAGCACGAGGACGATCGACAAAGGAATCAGCAGATACAGCGAGTCCATCGTGTGACCGAGGTCACTGACTGCGCGCGCGCAGCGCGTTCGCAACCACTGCGAGCGAGCTCGCGGCCATGCCCGCTGCGGCCACCGCGGGCGTCACATAGCCGAACGCGGCGAGCGGGATGACCGCGAGGTTGTACGCGAGCGCCCAGCCGAGGTTCTGCCGCACGATGCGCATGCCCTTGCGCGCGGCGCGCAGCGCGTATGCGACGTCGGCCAGCCGCGAAGTCAGCACGATGAAGTCGGCGCGCGCCTGCGCGAGCGTGGACCCCTGGGCGAGCGCGATCGAGACGTCGGCCTGCGCGATCACCGGCGCGTCGTTCATGCCGTCGCCGAGCATCGCGACGACGCGGCCGGCGCGCTGCATGCCGGCGACGAGCTGGCGCTTGCTGTCGGGCGTCTGGTGCGCGTAGACGTTGCCGCCGTCGGGCGCGGCGATGCCGAGCGAACGCGCGAGGTTCGCGACGGGCTCGCGGCGGTCGCCGGAGACGAGCAGCAGATCGATGCCGGCGGCGCGCGCTTCGTCGACGAACGCCTGCGCGTCGGGCCGCAGCGCTTCGCCGAAGGCGAACAGCGCGATCGGTCCCGCCGAGTCGGCCAGCACGATGACGCTCGCCGCCTGCAGCTTCTCGCGCTCGAGCCGTTTGAGCAACCGAGCCGTCACCGGCGCCGGCTCGGCGTCGACGATGCCCAGCGCGTAGTCGGCCTTGCCGAGCCGCAACCGCACGCCGTCGACGATCGCTTCGACGCCCGCCGAGGGTTCGACGCGGCCGCCCTGCAGCGCGGGAACCGCCACCCCGGCCGCGCGTGCGGCGCGCGTCAGCGCGCGCGCGAACGGATGCGTCGACAGCGACTCGAGCGCCGCCGCGACGGCGAGCACGTTGGCCGGAACGCCCGCGCGCAACAGCACGGTGCGCAGCAGGGCGGGTTCCGCCTCGGTCAGCGTACCGGTCTTGTCGGTGGCGATCGCGTCGATGCGCGCGAGCCGTTCGATCGCCGGCACGCGCGCCGTCAGCACGCCACGCCCCGCGAGCGCGGACTGCACCGCCGCCAGCGCCGCAGGCGCGGCCAGCGACAGCGCGCACGGGCACGTCGCCACCAGCACCGCGATCGCGTTCGGCAGCGCCTGCGACGGATCGACGATCCACCAGCCGATCACCGTGGCCGCCGTCACCGCGAGCACGGCCCAGAGGAAAATCACCGCGACGCGATTGGCGGTCTCGACGATGCGCGGGCGCTCGCGGCCGGCGTCGTCGACCAGCCTGCGCAGCGCCGCGAGCGAAGTCGCTTCGCCGGCGCGCGTGACCTCGAGCACGAGCGGCTGCTCGAGGTTGACGCTGCCGGCGAGCACGGGCGCACCGTCGGCCACTTCGATCGGCGCAGCCTCGCCGGTCAGCCACGCCTGCGATACCGTCGAGGCGCCGCGCGCGACGACACCGTCGGCAGGCACGGTCTCGCCCGGCGCGACGACGACGTGATCGCCCGGCGCGAGCGCCTGCGCCGGCACGTCGTCGGCGAGCATCGAACCCGGATAGGCGCGCAGCCTGCGCGCGCGCAGCGTCGACTGCCGATGCGCGGCGTCGATGTGCACGTACGCGCGCGCGAGCGCGCGCGACTGCAGCCAGCGGCTGCCCATCACCAGCGCGACGAACATCGTGATCGAGTCGTAATAGGTGGCGCCGCTCGCGATCGCGGTCGCATGCGCGCTTGCGGCGAACGCCGCGGTCAGACCCAGCACGATCGGCAGATCCATGCCGATCGCGCGCGCCCGCAGCTGGCTTGCCGCCGCGCGGAAAAGCGGCGCCGCGGAGAAGAGCATCACCGGAACGGTCAGAACGAGCTGGGCGATTCGCAGAAGCTGTTCGATGTCGCGCGGGATGTCGCCCGGCGCGGCGACGTACGCCGGGATCGCGAGCATCATCACCTGCATCATCGCCAGCCACGCGAGCAGCACGCGCAGCAGCTCGATGCGGTGCGCCTTGCGTTCGGCCTGCGCGCTGCTCGACGTGCGGTAGCCGCTCGCCTCGACCGCGCGCCGCAGCGCGGCCGGCGAGCTGCGCTGCGGATCGAACGCGACGTACGCGCGCCGCGCGCCGAAATCGACGTGCGCGGACACAACGCCCGGTTCGTGCCGCAGGCGGTGCTCGATCAGCAGCGCGCACGCGGCGCAGACCATGCCGTGCACCTCGATCTGCTCGCGCTTGTGCGCGCCGCCGGCGGGCGGGACCGGCGCGCTGCGCGCGCCGCCGAGCGCGGCGTCGAGCGCCGCCAGA
>JBKBSH010000148.1:0-5590 GCA_046291795.1 Burkholderiaceae bacterium
GGCGTGCTGTACGCGTTCATGTTCGCGCCTTCGATCGGCATCATCACGTTCATGCTGCGCGGCTTCGGCATCCACTGGAACTGGGTGATCGACGGCGACCAGGCGATGCTGCTGGTGATCATGGCCGCGGTGTGGAACCAGATCAGCTACAACTTCCTGTTCTTCCTGGCCGGCCTGCAGTCGATCCCCAGGTCCCTGATCGAGGCCGCTGCGATCGACGGCGCCGGACCGGCGCGGCGCTTCTGGACGATCGTGTTCCCGCTGCTGTCGCCGACCGCGTTCTTCCTGCTCGTCGTGAACGTCGTTTACGCGTTCTTCGGCACCTTCGGCATCATCGACGCGATCACGCAGGGCGGCCCTGCGCAGTCGACCCAGATCCTCGTCTACAAGGTGTATCACGACGGCGTCAAGGCCGGCGACCTGGGCGGCTCGTCGGCGCAGTCGGTGATCCTGATGGCGATCGTGATCGCGCTGACCGTCGTGCAGTTCCGCTACATCGAACGCAAGGTGCAGTACTGATGGTCGAGCGCCGCCCCTGGCTCGACGTGCTGTCCCACCTGGTGCTGATCGCCGGGGTCGTCGTCGTCGCGTTCCCCGTTTACGTGACGTTCGTGGCTTCGACGCTGCCGCTCGAGCAGATCATGGCGGCACCGATGCCGCTGGTGCCCGGCGACCGGTTCATCGAGAACTACGCGCAGGTGCTGTTCGCCGGAACCGAGAAGGGCTCGAAGGCGCCGGTGGCCACGATGCTCGTCAACAGCACGGTCGTCGCGCTGTCGATCACCTTCGGCAAGATCGCGATCTCGATCATCTCGTCGTTCGCGATCGTCTACTTCCGCTTCCCGCTGCGGATGTTCTTCTTCTGGATGATCTTCGTCACCCTGATGCTGCCGGTCGAGGTGCGCATCATCCCCACCTTCCAGGTGATCGCCGACCTCGGCATGCTCAACTCGTACGCCGGACTGACGCTGCCGCTGATCGCGTCTGCGACCGCGACGTTCCTGTTTCGCCAGTTCTTCATGACCATCCCCGACGAGCTCGCCGAGGCGGCACGCATCGACGGCGCCGGGCCGATGCGCTTTTTCTGGGACGTCGTCGTGCCGCTGTCGAAGACGACCATGGCGGCGCTGTTCGTGATCCAGTTCATCTACGGCTGGAACCAGTACCTGTGGCCGCTGCTGATCACCACCGACGAGTCGATGTACACGGTGGTTATCGGCATCAAGCGGATGATCGTCGGCGGCGACGCCGCCAACGAATGGAACCTGGTGATGGCCACCGCGATGCTGGCGCTGCTGCCGCCGGCGGCCGTGGTGCTGCTGATGCAGAAGTGGTTCGTCAAAGGGCTCGTCGAAACGGAAAAGTGATGGCGGGGGTATCGATCAGAAACGTCTACAAGTCCTACGGCACCGTTGAAGCGATTCGGGGCATATCGATGGACATCGCCGACGGCGAGTTCGTCGTCATGGTCGGTCCGTCGGGCTGCGGCAAGTCGACGCTGCTGCGCATGGTCGCGGGGCTCGAGACGATCACGTCGGGCGAAGTCGCGATCGGCGGCCGCGTCGTCAACGATCTGGAGCCCAAGGACCGAAACATCGCGATGGTGTTCCAGAACTACGCGCTGTACCCGCACATGAGCGTGTACGACAACATGGCGTACGGGTTGAAGATCCAGCGCCGGTCCAGGGCCGATATCGACGCGCGAGTGCAGCGGGCCGCCGAGATCCTGGAATTGACGAACCTGCTCAAGCGCCGTCCGCGCGAGCTTTCGGGGGGACAGCGCCAGCGCGTCGCGATGGGCCGCGCGATCGTGCGCGAACCCGCGGTGTTCCTGTTCGACGAGCCGCTGTCGAACCTCGACGCCAAGCTGCGCGTGCAGATGCGCGGCGAGTTGCAGTCGCTGCACCAGCGGCTGCGCACGACCACGCTGTACGTCACGCACGACCAGGTCGAGGCGATGACGCTCGCGCAGCGCATGCTCGTGATGAACGGCGGCTGCGCCGAGCAGATCGGTGCGCCGCTCGAGGTCTACGGCCGGCCGGCGAGCACCTTCGTCGCCGGGTTCATCGGTTCACCGCCGATGAACCTGATCCCGGGGCGGATCGCCGAAGGCGGCAAGGTCATGATGAGCGACGGCGACGTTCGCGTTCGGCTGCCCGCGCCGCATGCCGGACTCGACGGCCGCACCGTCCTGCTCGGCGTGCGGCCCGAACATCTGGAGACCTGCCCGCCCGACGCCGCGCTGCTCGGCCCCCACATCGATTTCATCGAACTGTTGGGTTCGGATTCGCTCGTGTACGGCCACCTCGGCGCGGACAAACAGGGCGCGCGAATCGCCGCCAGGCTGCACACGTCGGTCGTCGCGAAGGAAGGCCACCTGCCGCTGCGCTTCGCGCCCGAGCACATGCACCTGTTCGACCCCGACAGCGGAAAGCGGATCGAGCCGTAGTTTCACGCGAGCGACGCGCCAAACGCAGCCGGGACCCGCACCTTGGCCTCGCCGGAGCCGGCCTTCGCCGAAAAACGGCGTGGACTGCACGCTGCGCAGCCTACTTCAGTAGGCTCCTCAGCATCCATGCGGTCTTTTGGCTCCGGCCGCTCGCAGTACTCGCTTAACGTCGCTGAGCGACGTTAGCCTTCGCCGAAAAACGGCGTGGACTGTAGGCTGCGCAGCCTACTTGAGCAGGCTGCGCAGCATCCACGCCGTCTTTTCATGCACCTGCAGGCGTTGGGTCAGCAGGTCGACGGTCGCTTCGTCGCCGGCTTTTTCGGCCACGGGGAACACGTCGCGCACGGTGCGGGCGACGGCTTCATGGCCCTTGACGAGCAAGCGCACCATCTCCATCGCCTCCGGAACGCCGTCCGTATCCTCGATCGACGCCAGCCTGGCCAACGCCTTGTTCGATCCAGGCGCGGGGTAGCCGAGTGCGCGAATCCGCTCGGCGATCGGGTCGAGTGCGTTCCACAGCTCCGTGTACTGCTCCATGAACATCAGGTGCAGCGTGTTGAACATCGGGCCTTCGACGTTCCAGTGAAAACCGTGCGTCTTCAGGTACAGCGAGAACGTGTCGGCCAGCACGCGCGAGACGCCGTCCGCGATCCTCTCGCGGTCCTTCTCGGCGATTCCGATGTCGATCCGGGGCGCGCCCGCGCCGCCGTCGTCGGACCTGTACTTGCTCTTTGCCATGGTCTTTCTCCTCTGTAACGACGTGCGGATGCTAGCCCGCGGTCCCGCGCCTGGCCAATTGGCAATGCTCAACACGGCGATAGCCCGCGCCCTATCCCGCCTCGGCCGGAAGATCGAGCTTGGTCACACCGGGCAGGTGGCACTTCAGGATCGCGCGGCGCAATGCGTCGACCGCCGCCGGCCGCGTGAAGCTCTTGCGCCAGGCGAGCACGACGCGGCGCTCCGGCACCGGCGTTTTGAACGGCAGGTACTCGATCAGCGAATCGCGCGGCGGCTTCTCCGGCACCGACGTCTTGGGCAGCACCGTAATGCCCAGCCCCGAAGCGACCATGTGCCGGATCGTCTCGAGCGAAGAGCCTTCGAACGTCTTCTGGATCCCCTCCGCGCCGGTCGAAAACCGCGATAGCTCGGGGCAGACCTCGAGTACCTGATCGCGGAAGCAATGGCCGGTGCCGAGCAGCAGCATCGTTTCCTTTTTCAGCTCGTCGGCGGCGATGCTCTTGCGGCGGGTCCAGGGATGGCCTTTCGGCACGGCCACCACGAACGGCTCGTCGTAGACGGGCTGGATCAGCACGCCCGACTCCGGCAGCGGTAGCGCCAGGACAGCAACGTCGATCTCGCCGTTCTTCAACAGTTCGAGCAGCTTGATCGTGAAGTTCTCGTTCAGCAGCAGCGGCATCTGCGGCGCGTCCCGAAGCAGTTGCCGGACCAGTGCCGGCAGCAGATACGGTCCGATCGTGTAGATCACGCCGACGCGCAGCGCGCCGGCGAGCGGGTCCTTGCCGGCTTTAGCGAGATCCTTGATCCTCGCCGCTTCGTCGAGCACGCGCTGCGCCTGTGCGACGATGCGCTCGCCGATCGGCGTCAGCGTCACCTCGTTGCTGCGGCGCTCGAAGATCGGCACACCCAGCTCTTCTTCGAGCTTCTTGATCGCCACCGACAGCGTCGGCTGGCTGACGAAACAGGCTTCCGCTGCGCGCCCGAAATGCCTTTCGCGCGCGACCGCGACGATGTACTTGAGTTCGGTCAGGGTCATGGGCGCGATTCAACCACAGCGCAGCGCGCCTCGGCCGAACGGCGACGGACGCGCGGGACTAGACGCCGTAGTGCGCGCGGTACCAGGCGACGAAGCGCGGCAGTCCGACTTCGATCGGTGTGGTCGGCACCCAGCCGTAGTCGCGCTTCAGGTCCTCGATGTCGGCCCAGGTCGACGGCACGTCGCCCGGCTGCATCGGCAGCATTCGCATCTGCGGCGCACGGCCGATCGCGCCGGCGAGCACGTCGATGAAGCGCAGCAGCGGCTCGGGACGGTGGTTGCCGATGTTGTAGACGCGGTGCTGCACGCCATCGGCATCGCGCGCCGGCACGCGATCGAGCACGCGCAGAACGCCGTCGGCGATGTCGTCGACATAGGTGAAGTCGCGCGCCATCTCGCCGTGGTTGTAGACGTCGATCGGCTCGCCGGCCAGGATCGCCCGCGTGAACTTGAACGCGGCCATGTCCGGCCGGCCCCACGGCCCGTACACGGTGAAGAAGCGCAGCCCCGTCAGGGGGATCCCGAACTGCAGCGCGTACACGTAGGCCATCAGCTCGTTCGCCCGTTTGGTCGCGGCGTACAGGCTGATCGGGCGGTCGACGCGGTCCGAAGTCGAAAACGGCTGCTTGGTGTTTGCACCGTACACGCTCGAGGTCGATGCGTAGACCGCGTGCCGCACCGGATGCGCACGCAGCGCTTCGAGCAGGTTGACGAAACCCGCGACGTTGGCCTCGACATACACGTGCGGGTGCGTCAGCGAGTATCGAACGCCCGCCTGCGCGGCCAGATGAACGACCGCCTCGATGCGGTGGCGTGCGAACACCGCGAGCGTCGCGTCGCGGTCGGCGAGGTCGACGCGCTCGAACACAAACCCGCGGTCGTCCGCAAGCTCGGCCAGCCGCGCCTGCTTCAGTGCGGGATCGTAGTAGTCGTTCAGACTGTCGATGCCGAGCACCGCGTCGCCGCGGGCGCGCAACGCGCGCGCGACGTGAAAGCCGATGAACCCGGCCGCACCCGTGACGAGGATCACCTCACGCTCCGCCGCGGCCGATGCCGAAATAGGTCAGACCGGCCGCGCGCACGGTCGCCGGGTCGTACAGGTTGCGGCCGTCGAAAACGACCTTTCGCGTCAGCACCCGCGCGAGCCATTCGAAATCGGGGCTGCGGAACTCGAGCCATTCGGTGACGACCGCGAGCGCGTCGGCGCCTTCGGCCGCGGCGCGCGCCGAAGGCGCGAACTCGACCGCGCCGTTGCCGCGCAGGATCGCACGCGCGTTGTCCATCGCGACCGGGTCGTACGCGCGCATCAACGGCGGATCGATCCGCACGCCCGGCTCACTCGTGGTGACCTACGACCCCGAGCGGCC
>JBKBSH010000149.1:0-5574 GCA_046291795.1 Burkholderiaceae bacterium
CACAACGCGTTTGATCTGGGGACGTTCTATGGGGTTGACGGGGCGGTGCCGGGGGGTGTGGTGGCGGGCGGCAAGTCGAGGTACTGGCTCGGAACCGACGATCAGGGACGCGACGTGTTCTCGGCGATCCTGTTCGGCATGCGCATTTCGCTGGTGATCGGTCTGGCCTCGGTCGTGCTGTCGGTCGCCATCGGCGTCAGCCTCGGCCTGCTGTCGGGCTACGTCGGCGGCAGGGTCGACGCGTTCATCATGCGGATCTGCGACGTGATGCTGTCCTTTCCGGCGATCCTCGTCGCGCTGCTGATCGACGGGGTCGCGCGCGCCGCGTTGCCGCGCGAGGCGCACAACGAAGTCGCGTTCCTGGTGCTGGTGCTGGCGATCGCGCTGTCGGGCTGGGTCCAGTACGCGCGCACGGTGCGCGGTTCCACGCTGGTCGAGAAGAGCAAGGAGTACGTTCAGGCCGCGCGGGTGATCGGCGTGGCGCCGCTGGCGATCATGGCGCGGCACGTGCTGCCGAACGTGCTGGGGCCGGTGCTCGTGCTCGCCACCGTGCACATCGCCACCGCGATCATCACCGAGGCCACGCTGTCGTTCCTCGGCGTCGGTGTGCCGCCGACGACACCTTCGCTCGGCACGCTGATCCGCATCGGCAACGAGTTCCTGTTCTCGGGCGAATGGTGGATCACGATCTTCCCGGGCGCGGCACTGGTGGCGCTGGTGCTGTCGGTCAACCTGCTGGGCGACTGGCTGCGCGACGCGCTCAACCCCAAGTTGCGCTAGCAACCATTGGTTACGGAAGGTGTCCATTTCCTTTGCTACGTTGGACGCGAGGCCGGCGTGTTGCCGCGCCTGACGCAAAGGAGGTCGACATGACAATGCTTCGTGCGCTGTCCGTCGCCGCATCGCTCGCGGTCCTGCTCGCCGGCTGCGCGACGACCGACACGTTTTCGTACGTCCAGGGCCAGCGCTGGACGAAGGCCGAGCTGAACACGTTCGACGTCACCATCATCCGCGTCGACGGCGAGGACTACATCCAGCGCGGCTACGATCCGATCCGCATCGAGCCGGGTCTACACACGATCGTCGTGCAGGGGCCGCCGACCGCGGGCTTTCGCTTCGGCGAGCAGCGCACGCTGACGCTCGACGTCAAGCCGTGCACGCGCTACTGGCTCGAGGCCAAGAAGGCCAATGCGCTGTCGCAGGATTTCGAGCCGCGGGTCAACTACGCAGAGCCGATTCCCGGCTGCGGCGTGTCGGTCGCCGGTAAATAGGAGTTTTCGTTGACGCACCACGCCGGGCCGCTGCTAGAAGTGCGCAACCTGCGCATCGAGTTTCCGACCCGGCGCGGCACGCTGGTCGCCGTCGACGATGTGTCGTTTTCGATCGCGCCGGGTGAAGTGCTCGGCGTGGTCGGCGAATCGGGCGCCGGGAAGTCGCTGACGGGCGCGGCGATCATCGGACTGCTGGAGCCGCCCGGCCGCATCGCCGCCGGCGAGGTCAGGCTCGCCGGCCTTCGCATCGACAACCTGCCGCAGGACGAGATGCGCAAGGTGCGCGGGCGCGAGATCGGCGCGATCTTCCAGGATCCGCTGACCTCGCTGAACCCGCTGTACACGGTCGGCCGGCAGCTCGTCGAGACGATCACCACGCACCTGAACGTGTCGTCGGCGCAGGCGCGCAGCCGCGCGATCGAACTGCTTGCCGCCACCGGCATTCCCGCGCCGGAGCGCCGCATCGACCACTATCCGCACCAGTTCTCGGGCGGAATGCGCCAGCGCGTCGTCATCGCGCTCGCGCTGGCCGCCGAGCCCAAACTGGTCATCGCCGACGAGCCGACCACGGCGCTCGATGTCTCGATCCAGGCGCAGATCATCACCTTGCTGAAGACCCTGTGCCGCGAGAAGAAGACCGCAGTCATGCTGATCACGCACGACATGGGCGTGATCGCCGAGACCGCGGACCGCGTCGCGGTGATGTACGCGGGCCGGGTCGCCGAAATCGGTCCCGTCGCCGACGTGATCCACCGGCCTCGGCACCCGTACACGATCGGGCTGATGGGATCGATCCCGACCTTCGACCGCGAGGTCGAACGGCTCGCGCAGATCGAAGGCAGCATGCCGAGGCTGACCGAGATTCCGCCGGGATGCGCGTTTCACCCGCGCTGCAGCCGGGCGTTCGGACGCTGTTCGCGCGAACGTCCCGATCTGATGCCGGCCGGCGCGTCGCTGGCGGCGTGCTGGCTGCACGCAACGAGCCAAAGGGCCGCCGCATGAGTGCCGTCCTCGAATCCCGCAGCGAGCCGGCCGCGGGCGACGTGATCGTCAAGGCCGAGGGCCTGGCGAAGTACTTCGACGTCTCGCCGCCGTGGCTCAACCGCGTGCTCGAGCGCAAGGGCCGGCAGATCCTGCGCGCGGTCGACGGCGTGAGCTTCGAGATCAAGCGCGGCGAGACGCTGTCGCTGGTCGGCGAATCCGGGTGCGGCAAGTCGACGGTCGCACGGCTGCTGGTGGGGCTGTACACGCCGACCGCCGGGCGCGTCGAGTTCTTCGGCCACGACCTGCGCGAGCTGAACACGCCCGCGGGGCGGACGCTGCGGCAGAAGCTGCAGATGATCTTTCAGGACCCGTACGCGAGCCTGAACCCGCGCTGGCGTGTGGCCGACATCATCGCCGAGCCGCTGCGCGCGCACGGGCTGATGCAGGACCGGCAGGCGATCGCCGCGCGCGTGGACGAGCTGCTGACGCTGGTGCGGCTGTCGCCCGCCGACAAGGAGAAGTACCCGCATCAGTTCTCGGGCGGTCAGCGGCAGCGGCTGTCGATCGCGCGCGCGCTCGCGACGCATCCGGAGTTCCTCGTCTGCGACGAGCCGACTTCGGCGCTCGACGTATCGGTGCAGGCGCAGGTGCTGAATCTGATGAAGGACCTGCAGCGCGAGCTTGGCCTGACGTATCTGTTCATCTCGCACAATCTCGCGGTCGTGCATCACATCTCCGATCGCGTCGGGGTGATGTACCTGGGCCGGATCGTCGAGCTGGCGTCCAAGCGCACGCTGTTCGCCGCGCCGCGCCATCCGTACACGCGGATGCTGCTCGACGCGATTCCGGACCTGCAGATGACCGGCCGCGCGCGCACGCCGGTGGCCGGCGAGGTCCCGAACCCGCTGAACCCGCCGAGCGGCTGCACCTTCCATCCGCGCTGCCCGCACGCAGATGCGCGCTGCAGGTCCGAAGCGCCCGCGCTCAAGCCCGTCCGCCACGCCGCCGGCGAATCGCAGGTGGCGTGTCACGCGGTCGAGGAAGGCCGCATCTAGGCGTGCGGAGCGCGCGCAGTCCAAACGCCAAGCCATCCGCGCTCCGGTCATGCGCATCGCCGCGATCTCGGACGTCCACGGCAATCTGCCCGCGCTCGAAGCGGTACTCGACGACATCGCGCAGCGCGGCGCCGACGTGATCGTCGCGCTCGGCGACCTGCTCGCCGGCCCGCTGTGGCCGCGCGAGACCGCGGAGCGCCTGATCGCGCTGGACTGTCCGACGCTGCGCGGCAACCACGAGCGGCAGACTTGGCTGTGCGAGCAGCGCCGCGGCGATGCGTCCGACCAGTTCACGTTCGAGTCGATCACGCGCGAGCAGCTCGAGTGGACCCGCGCGCTGCCGGCGACGCTGCGCCTCGCCGAAGACGTCTTCGCCTGCCACGGTACGCCGGCGAGCGATCTCGTCTACCTGCTCGAGGATCCTTCCACCGGCCGCGCCGCGCTGCGCGCCGAAGACGACATCCGCCGCGATTGCGGGGATCTGCGCAGCGGGCTCGTGCTGTGCGGGCATTCGCACGTGCCGCGCATCGTCGAGCTGCGCGACGGGCCGACGATCGTCAACCCGGGAGCGGTGGGCATTCCGGCGTTTGCCGCGCGCCACCCGGTCCCGCACGTGCACGAGCTGGGTTCGCCGCACGCGCGCTACGCGCTCGTCGAACGAGGACGCAACGGCTGGCGCGCGCAGTTCGTGGCGGTCGACTACGACTGGCGCGCAGCGGTGCGGCGCGCGCTCGACAACGGTCGCGCGGACTTCGCGCGCTGGCTCGGCGGTCGCGCGTGACGGCTGCGGTCGCGAGTCAACGCAGCAGCCGCGCCAGCCCGGGCTCGATCGCGACGGCGGCCATCACGCCGCCCATCAGCGCGCCGGTCACGCCCGGTGCGCACGCGTCCTGACCGGCGAGGAACAGCCCGCCGACGGGCGTGCGCGGGCGCAGCGCCGGGCTCAGAAAGCGCTCGGGCGTGGTCTGCAGCCCGTACATCGCGCCGTGCTCCGCGGCGGTGATCGAGGCCACCGAGATCGGCGTCGACGCCTCGTGCAAGCGAACCAGCGGGGCGAGCCGCGGGTAGTGACGGCCGAACTGCGCCAGCAGATTGCGCTCGATCATCGCCTTGTACGCGGCGTAGTCTTCGCCGCGCGGTGTGCCCTTTTTCAGACCTTCCCGGTCCCACTGCGCAAACGTGCTCCAGTCGATCAGCGCGACGATCTCGCAGGTGTGCTTCAGCGTGGGTCCGGGCCGGTGCGAAGGGTCCTTCAGCGAGGGAAACGAAACGAACAGGCTCGGCGCCTGCGGCTCGCTGAACGGATCCCGCCAGATCGCGTTGACGTCCCAGCTCTCGTGGATCCAGTCGTTGGCCGCCGACGCGCCGAGCGCGCCGATGTCGCCTTCGAGACCGAGGTACAGCCCGACGTAGCCGATCGAAGGCTCGATCGCCAGCGCGTCTTCGGCCCAGCGGTAGTCGACCTCCGGTGCCGGCAGCAGCCGAAGCGTGTTGCGTATTCCGACGTCGGAGGCCACGCACCGTGCCTCGATATCCTCGCCATCGGCCAGCACGACGCCGGCGACGCGGCCGTCGCGCACGCGGATTCGCGCGACCTCCGCGCCGGTGCGGATCGCGCCGCCCGCGGACTCGATCGTACGGCCGAACTCGCGCGCGAACACCGCGCTGCCGCCGACCGGAAACCACGCGCCGTCGAGGTAGTGGTGCATGACCAACGCGTGCGCCGCGAACGAACTCACCGACGGACGGCCGCCGTACGCGCCCCACTGGGCGGCGAGCACGGCCTGCAGCCCCGGGTCGCTGACGAAATCCCGGATCACCTGCCAGGTCGTTCGACCGACCCAGTTGCGGATCGCCGCGCGTTTGAGCCAGAGCAGCGCGCCGCTGAGCGGCTGCGGCAGCGTGTGCGCGGTGAAGACCGCCCGCAGCGCCACGTCCGCCTTGCCGAGCGCGACGAAGTAACGATCGATCCCCTCGTGCTGGCGCGGAAACCGTCGCTTCAGATCGGCGCGCAGGCGCTCGGCCGGATGCGCGAACTCGAAGCTGAAGCCCGGAAAGTGCACGCGGTCGTAGACGTCGCCGACCGAAGCCATCGGGATGCCGTCGGGCGTCAACGCATCGAACAACCTCTTGGCGGGGCCTGGGCGCCCGTCGATCTCGCCGGCACCCCCGACGTAGTGCACGCCGACGTTGAACCGATAGCCGTCGCGCTCGAAAGTCTGGGTCAGCCCGCCCGGCTGGCCATGTCGCTCGAGCACCAGAAC
>JBKBSH010000150.1:0-5572 GCA_046291795.1 Burkholderiaceae bacterium
CGCGCATCGCGTCCGAACCCGACGGCGAACGCAAGCTCGGATTCGCGGGCGCGGGTTTCCGCGATTTCACGCGCATCGCCGCGAGCAGCCCGTCGATGTGGCGCGACGTGTGCCTCGCCAACCGCGCCGCGCTCGGCGACGAATTGCGCGGCTACCGCGCGCTGCTCGACGAGTTGCAGCGCGCCGTCGATGCGGGCGACGCGGCTGCGCTCGAGGCGACGTTCGAGCTCGCCAGCCGCGCCCGTCGCCGCCACGCTCGGACCTTCGATGCAGAGTGAGACGGGCGCAGTGAACCCCCCCGACGTACTGACGATCGAACCGATCGCGCACGCCGCGGGCGACGTGCGGCTGCCCGGCTCGAAGAGCATCTCGAACCGCGCGCTGCTGCTGGCCGCGCTGGCCGACGGCGAGACCGAGCTCGACGGGTTGCTCGACGCCGACGACACGCGCGTGATGGTCTGCGCGCTGCGCGCGCTCGGCGTGGCGATCGAAGTCGAAGGCGAACGCGCGCGCGTCGAGGGCTGCGGCGGCCGCTTCCCGGTCCGCGCAGCGGATCTGTTCATGGGCAACGCGGGCACCGCGATGCGGCCGCTCGCCGCGGTGCTGGCGTTTGCCGGCGGACGCTATCGGCTCGACGGCGTGGCGCGGATGCGCGAGCGGCCGATCGGCGATCTGGTCGATGCGCTGAACGCGCTCGGCGCGCACATCGCGTACGAAGGCAGGCGCGGCTATCCGCCGATCCGGATCGAGCCCGCGATGCTCGCCGCGCGCGATCGGGTCGACATCCGGGGCGACGTATCGAGCCAGTTCGCCAGCGGCCTGTTGATGGCTGCGCCGCTCGTCGCGCCGGACGACGGATTGCTCGTGCGCGTTGCGGGCACGCTGATCTCGCAGCCGTACGTGGCGCTGACGATCGCACTGATGCGCCGATTCGGCGTCGACGTCGAGCGCGTCGACGCCGACGGCGCGGCGTTTCGCGTTCCGCGCTCGCGGTATCGCGCTGCGGGGCGGTTTGCGATCGAAGGCGACGCCTCCGGCGCGTCGTACTTTCTCGCGCTCGGCGCACTGGCCGGCGGTCCCGTGCGCGTGCTCGGCGTCGGCCGCGCGAGCGTTCAGGGCGACATCGCCTTCGCGGACCTGCTCGAACGCATGGGTGCCTCGATCCGGTGGGGCGACGACTGGATCGAGGCGCGCGCAGCGGGGCGGCTGAGCGCGGTCGACTACGATTGCACCGCGATTCCCGATGCGGCGATGACCGCGGCGGTGGCGGCGCTGTTCGCCGACGGTGTCACACGGCTCGCGGGCATCGGGTCGTGGCGCGTGAAGGAAACCGACCGGATCGCCGCGATGGCGACCGAGCTGCGCAAGCTCGGCGCCGCGGTCGAAACCGGCGACGATTGGCTCAGCGTCGCGCCGCCGCCGCGTCTGCGGGAGGCGACGATCGACACGTACGACGATCATCGGATCGCGATGTGCTTCGCGCTCGCCGCGGCCGGCGGCGTGCCGGTCCACATCCGCGACCCGCAATGCGTCGCGAAGACATTCCCCGGTTATTTCGGCGCGCTGCGGTCGCTGCTGCGGCGCGCCGCGCGCTGACGCCTGCCCGGGCGCGCTCGTGGAACAGGCAGGCGACCGTGTTCGCGAGCGGCTCGACAGCCGCGATCGCTGCAGCGACCGCACGGTTCCACTTGAATGTCCCAATACGGCCGATCCCATGGCTGCGAATTCGTCCGTTCCCGTGATCGCGATCGACGGCCCGACCGCCTCGGGCAAGGGCACCGTCGCGCAGCGCGTCGCCGCCGCTCTCGGATTCCACTACCTCGACAGCGGCGCGCTGTACCGGCTCGTCGCGCTGCTTGCGCTCGAACGCGGTGTGGCCGCCGACGACGCGGACCGGCTCGCGCAGCTCGCGACGACGATGCGGCCGCGCTTCGCCGGCGGCCGCATCGAGCTCGACGGTCGCGACGTCACCGATGCGATCCGCACCGAGGAAGTGAGCGCCATGGCCTCGCGCATCGCGGTCCATGCGCCGCTGCGGGCCGCCCTGCTCGAGACCCAGAGGTCGTTCCGCCGGCCGCCCGGACTGGTGGCCGACGGGCGCGACATGGGGACCGTCGTCTTTCCGGACGCGCGGCTGAAGGTGTATCTGACCGCGAGCGTCGAAGAGCGGGCGAGCCGGCGCTATAAGCAGTTGATCGAAAAAGGGATTCCGGCTAACATCGCGGCCCTTTCGCAGGAACTGCGCGCGCGGGACGAACGCGACTCCAAGCGTTCGGCCTCGCCGCTGAAGCCCGCGGAGGACGCGTACCAGCTCGACTCTTCGGCACTCGCGATCGACGAGGTCGTCGCCCGGATCCTGGACTGGTATCGCAAGGTCTGAGGGCTCAGGTCCGCAGACCCGGGGTGTGTGCAGGGCATTCGCGGATTTCCTGCACGCGGTGTTCAACTCCGCCCGGACGCAACGTCCAGGCGAGATCGAAAGTCTTTTTCATGCCTTCCGTTGCAACTCAAGACGCCGCCGGCAAACAAGAGTCGTTCGCGGCACTGTTCGAAGAAAGCCTGGCGCGCCAGGAGATGAAACAGGGCGAAGTGATCACCGCCGAGGTGGTCCGCGTCGACGGCAATTTCGTCATCGTCAACGCCGGCCTCAAGTCCGAGGCCTACATCCCGATCGAGGAATTCAAGAACGATCAGGGCCAGATCGACGTCAAGCCGGGCGACTTCGTCTCGGTCGCGATCGAGTCGCTCGAGAACGGCTACGGCGACACGATCCTGTCGCGCGACAAGGCCAAGCGGCTCGCGGCGTGGATGAACCTGGAAAAGGCGCTCGAAAGCGGCGAGCTGGTCACCGGAACGATCACGGGCAAGGTCAAGGGCGGGCTGACCGTGATGACCAACGGCATCCGCGCGTTCCTGCCGGGTTCGCTGATCGACGTGCGCCCGGTCAAGGACACGACGCCTTACGAGGGCAAGACGCTCGAATTCAAGGTCATCAAGCTCGACCGCAAGCGCAACAACGTCGTGGTGTCGCGGCGTGCCGTCGTCGAGGCGAGCATGGGCGAGGAGCGCCAGAAGCTGCTCGAGACCCTCAAGGAGGGCGCGATCGTCAAGGGCGTGGTCAAGAACATCACCGACTACGGCGCATTCATCGACCTGGGCGGAATCGACGGACTGCTTCACATCACCGATCTCGCGTGGCGGCGCGTTCGCCATCCGAGCGAGGTGGTCCAGGTCGGCCAGGAGATCACCGCCAAGGTGCTGAAGTTCGACCCGGAAAAGAACCGCGTCTCGCTCGGCGTCAAGCAGCTCGGCGAGGATCCGTGGGTCGGAATCGGCCGGCGCTATCCGCAGGGGACGCGACTGTTCGGCAGGGTCACCAACATCACCGACTACGGCGCGTTCGTCGAGATCGAGCCGGGCATCGAGGGCCTGGTGCACGTGTCCGAGATGGACTGGACCAACAAGAACGTCGACCCGAAGAAGGTCGTCGCTCTCGGCGACGAGGTCGAGGTGATGGTCCTCGAAATCGACGAGGACCGGCGCCGCATCTCGCTCGGCATGAAGCAGTGCAAGCCGAATCCGTGGGAGGACTTCGCGCTGTCGCACAAGAAGGGCGACCGGGTCAAGGGCCAGATCAAGTCGATCACCGATTTCGGCGTGTTCATCGGGCTTCCGGGCGGCATCGACGGTCTCGTTCACCTGTCCGACCTGTCGTGGAGCGAGCCGGGCGAAGAAGCGGTGCGCAAGTACAAGAAAGGCGACGAAGTCGAGGCGGTGGTGCTCGCGATCGACGTCGAGCGCGAGCGCATTTCGCTGGGCATCAAGCAGCTGGGCGGCGATCCGTTCACCAACTATGCGAGCACGCACGAAAAGGGCTCGATCGTCACCGGCACCGTCAAGAGCGTCGATCCGAAGGGCGCGGTGATCGCGCTCGGCGACGACGTCGAGGGGTACCTGCGCGCTTCCGAGATCTCGTCGGATCGCGTCGAGGACGCGCGCAACCACCTGAAGGAAGGCGACAAGGTCACGGCGATGATCATCAACATCGACCGCAAGAACCGCAACATCAACCTGTCGATCAAGGCGAAGGACAACGCCGAGGCGGCGGCGGCGATGGAGCGCATGCAGGCCGAAGCGCAGACCGGAACGACCAGCCTGGGCGCGCTGCTGAAGGCCAAGCTCGACACGCAGAACAAGTAGTCGCCGGCGCAGGCGCCATGTCCGAACCCAAGACGATGACCAAGTCGGAGCTGATCGCGCGGCTCGCCGAGCGCAACACGCGGCTCGCCGCGCGCGACGCCGACGAGGCGGTCAAGACGATCCTCGACGCGATGAGCGCCGCGCTCGCGGCGGGCAACCGGATCGAGATCCGCGGCTTCGGCAGCTTCTCGCTGAACTATCGACCGCCGCGCATCGGCCGCAATCCGAAGTCCGGCGAACGGGTTCACGTGCCCGCGAAGTTCGTTCCGCACTTCAAGGCGGGCAAAGAGCTGCGCGAGCGCGTCGACGGCACGGACAACGCAACCGCGACCGAGTCGGGCAAGCTCGACCCCGCGGGCTGAGGGTCGTCACCGGAGCGGTTCGGAAAGCCCCGCGCACGCGGGGCTTTTTCTTGCGGAACCGCGCCCGGGAGCGCACATGCACGCCCTTTACAATGCCGCGCATGCGACAGAGCGTGCAACGATGAAGGCGTTCGCCTGGCTGGTTCGGCTGGTCTTCTTCGCCGTGGTTCTTTGGTTCGCGTTGAAGAACACGACGCCGGTACCGCTGAAGCTGACCGAAACGGTGCACTGGGACGAGGTGCCGCTGATCGTCGTGATGCTTGCCTGCGTGCTGATCGGCGTGGCCGCCGGTACGATCGCGCTGGCGCCGCGGCTGTTCAGCCTGCGGCGACAGGTCGCCGCGTTGCGCAGGCAGGCCGAACGCGCCGACCCGGCGGATGCGGCGGCCGAACGTCTGGCCGATCGCGTCGCGAGCGCCGCGCGCGACGCGGGCGCGGTCGGTGAGCTCGGCGCGGACACGCGTTTTCGGCGCTGACCGCGGCGATGTTCGAACTCGAGGCCTGGTATCTGGTCGTGCTGCCGGTGCTGTTCGCGGCAGGCTGGTGGTTGCGCGGGTTCGATTCGCGCGTGCGCGCGGCCGACCAGGGGGCGGCGCCGCGCTCGGTGTTCCGCGGGCTGAATCTGCTGCTGAACGAGCAGCCCGACAAGGCGATCGACGCGTTCATCGAAGTCGTCAAGCTCGATCCCGAGACGATCGAACTGCACTACGCCCTCGGCAACCTGTTCAGGCGACGCGGCGAGGTCGACCGGGCGGTGCGCATCCACACGCACCTGCTGAACCGCGCCGACCTGCCTGCGCGCGAACGCTCGAATGCGCTCGCCGAACTGGGGCAGGACTTCCTGAAGGGCGGTTTGCTCGACCGCGCCGAGGATGCCTTCGTGCGGCTGATCGAGGATCCGCAGCAGCGGTTTTCGGCGCTGCGCGCGCTGCTGCGCATCTACCAGATGGAGCGCGAGTGGCTCAAAGCGATCGACTGCGCGCGGCGGCTCGAGCGCGACGCCGGCGAATC
>JBKBSH010000151.1:0-5531 GCA_046291795.1 Burkholderiaceae bacterium
GCGGCGTCGGCGGGAACCAGCAGATCGTCGGCATCTCGACGACCGGTTCTCCGACGTGGAACGGGGTGATCCGCCGCAACGTGATCGAGGGCGCGGGGACCGGCATGTACCTGGGCAGCTCGACCGGCGGCAGCCCATTCGTTGCCGGCGTCATCGAGAACAACCTGATCGTCGACACGATCGGCTACAACGTCCAGGTCAAGCATCAGGTGCCGTGGTCGAACGTGCCTGCCGGTATGCCGACCGGCAAGACGACGACCATCATTCGCAACAACGTCTTCGTCAAGCGAAGCCGCTTCGTTTCGTCGGACGGCCCCCGCCCCAACCTGCTGGTCGGCGACCAGCCATCGAGCGGACCCGGCTCGGAAAACGGTTTCGAGATCTACGGCAACTTCTTCTATCAGAACCCCACCGAGGCGCTGTTCCAGGGCGAGGGCAACATCGCCTTCTATGGCAACGTGATGGTCAACGACGGCGGCAGCGCGGTGAACATTCAGCCGCACAACGGCGTGGTTCGCAACGTTCGGATCTTCGGCAACACGATCGTTGCGTCGGGCAGCGGAATCAGGGTGAGCGGCGGGGCAGGCTATACGCAGCATGTGATCGGCAACGCGGTGTTCGCGGCAACACCGATCAGCGGCGGTACGCAGGCCGCCAACGCCACCGGCTCCTATGGGAGCGCCTCGAACTCCTTGAACAATCCGACGGGCGCGTTGGGCCAACTCGACCTGTTCCCGAAGTCGGGCGCACTGCGCGGCACGGCGCCAGACACGTCTTCGATCGCGGGCTTTGCGGCTTGGGACCGCGACTTCAACGACAATCCGCGCGACTGGACCTTTCGCGGCGCGTATTCGGGTGAAGGTACGAACCCGGGTTGGCTGCCGAAACTCGAGGTCAAGCCATAGGCGGCCCATCGGGTCGTGACTTCGCACGGGCGAGGCGGGCGCAACAGCAACGGATGCGGCGCTCGTCCTTGTTCACGACGGGCACCGTGATAGACTGTTCGCTCATTCGGAGTTGGGCCGGTGTCTGCTTGATGTGCGCGTCTTTCGCGCTGCGCGACGCCGGCGAACGTTGATCGGATCGTCCCGATGTCGGAACGTCCGCACTGCACCTAGCAGGCATTCCACAACGACAGCCTGCTTTGCGCGGGCCACGCACACGGGTTCTTCGATTTCCGTTCGGTGATATCTGGACGCTGAGCCGATGCGCTGGATGCGCGCGGCGTTTCATGAACCTCGATCTTTCGTGATCGCAGCCGATGAACACACACGAGGCGAAGGTCGTCCTCGAGACGGCACTGTTGACGGCGGAGCGGCCTTTGCCGATGGCCGAGCTTCGCAAACTGTTCGCCGACGAACTGAACGCGGACACGGTGCGCGTGTTGCTCGACGAGTTGCGGCGCGACTGGAGCGAACGCGGGATCGAACTGGTCACGGTCGCGTCCGGTTGGCGTTTCCAGAGCCGGCCGTCGATGCGGGTCTACCTCGACCGTCTGAATCCGGAAAAGCCTCCGAAGTACTCTCGCGCCGTGCTCGAAACGCTGGCGATCATCGCCTACCGCCAGCCGGTCACCCGCGGTGACATCGAAGAGATCCGCGGCGTGACGGTTTCGCCGCAGATCCTCAAGACGCTCGAAGAGCGCGGCTGGGTCGAGACGATCGGCCATCGCGAAGCGCCCGGGCGTCCGGCGCTGTTCGCGACCACGCGCGCTTTCCTCGATGACCTCGGCCTGCGTTCGCTCGACGAACTGCCGCCGCTGGACGCCGGGGGCAGTGCGGCTGCCACGGACTTCGAGTTGCAACTCGCCGCCGGCGCCCCGTTGTCCGAGCCCGAAACGCCTCCACTTCCGCTCGCGCCGGTCGACGCCGAACCGGCGCATGTTCCCTCCTGACCGATTCCGCCATGAACAACGCCGCACGGCCACCCGAACAAGACTCGACGACGCCGACCGCCGAGGTCGAACCCGCGGCTCAGCCGCGGGCTGGCGACGACTTCCGGGCCGAGTGCGAGCCGTCGAAGTCGGCAGGCGCGGACTCCGCCGCCACCGAGTCATCCGAAGGCGCGGAAGGCGAAGAGCGCCGCCTCCGCGGGCCGCATGGCCGCCGCCGGCGCGGCCGGGGGCGCGGCCAGGGCCAGTCGCCCGGGGTGCCCCGCACCGAGGCACCGGTCGGCGACGCGGCGGCGATCGACCATGCACCCGCGGGTTTGCTGGCGGGCGACGGCGATGAGATCAATCCCGCCGCCATGCCGCCCGTGCCGTTGCCGCGCGAGCTGCTCGAACGCGGCCGCCGTGCAGCCAGGCAGGCCTTGGCCGCGCAGTCGGACAAGCTGCACAAGGTGCTGGCCGATGCCGGTATCGGTTCGCGCCGCGACATGGAGGAGCTCATCATTGCGGGCCGTGTGTCGGTCAACGGTCAGCCCGCGCACATCGGCCAGCGCGTGTTGCCGACCGATCAGGTGCGTGTCAACGGCAAGCCGCTGGTGCGCAAGCAGCCCGGCAAGCCGCCGCGCGTGCTGCTGTATCACAAGCCGGCGGGCGAGATCGTCTCGCAGGACGACCCGGAGAAGCGCCCGACGGTCTTCGACAAACTGCCAAAGGTTTCCGGGGGCCGTTGGGTCGCGGTCGGTCGGCTCGACTTCAACACCGAGGGGTTGCTGCTGTTCACGACCTCGGGCGAGCTCGCCAACCGCCTGATGCACCCCCGCTACGAGGTCGAGCGCGAATACGCCGTGCGCGTGTTGGGCGAACTGACCGACCCGCAGAAAGAGCGGCTGCTCGCCGGCGTGCAACTGGGCGACGGAACGGCCGCGTTTTCCAGGCTCGAGGAAGCTGGCGGTCAGGGCGCGAACCGGTGGTACCGCGTCGTGATCGCCGAGGGGCGCAACCGCGAAGTGCGGCGCATGTTCGAGGCGGTCGGTCTCGAAGTCAGCCGTCTGATCCGCATTCGCTACGGCGCGATCCAGCTTCCGCGCTCGCTCGCGCGCGGTCGCTACCAGGAGCTTTCGCCCGAGTGGGTCCAGGCCTGGATGCACGATCTCGGAATCGCCTCGGACGAACTGCGAGGCAAGTCTGCCGGCGGCGGGCAGCGGCCTCAGGGCCAGCGCAAGAACAAGGACCGACAGGGACCGCGTCAACCGGACCCATTGACGAGCACGGTGAGCTACATCGCGTCGGGCGGCTTGGGCGGGCACCGCTCCGGAGCGGGCCCCCATCAACGGTTCCGCCGCCCCAAGTCGTCGCGGGGTTTCTGAACCGCCCGATTGGGGCTAAGCCCTTGTTCCGCCAAGGCTTGACCCCTATAATGCGCGGTTACCGAAGGGCTCGCGTCGGAACTTGATCGGGCACCCATCGGCTGCACGCCGCGCCGGTCCTTGGTGTGCAGGCCTATTGAATTGCGAGGATGGGCTTTCGGGCCCATTTTTTTTTGGTTGTTGCTTGGACTCGGCGCAAGCCGAAGCGCGATCGGTTGCGCCGGTCGCCGGAGCTTTGTTTTGACAGGGGTTACCAGGGAACTGTACGCGCTGATCGAGCGCACCGTCGAAGGGCTCGACTATGAACTGGTCGACGTCGAGCGCGCGGGGCACGGCTTGTTGCGCGTGACGCTGGACGCGCCGGCGGCGGGCGGCGTGACCGTGGAGGACTGCGAGCGCGTGAGCCATCAGTTGACGCACCTGTTCGCGGTCGAAGGCGTGGACTACGACCGGCTCGAGGTGTCTTCGCCGGGTGTCGATCGGCGGCTCGCGAAACGGCGTGACTTCGAGCGTTTTGCCGGCGCGCAGGTGCAGGTGCAGTTGCTGGTGCCGCTCGGTGGACGCAGACGCTTTCGCGGTCGGCTGCTCGGTGTGGCCGGCGCGGACGGCGAGGAGCGTGTGCGGATGGAACTGTCGCCCGACGATGCGGGCGCGCAGCCGACCGCGGCCCGGCGAACAAAAAAGCGTGCATCCGAAAGGAAACGGGGCACGCCGGACGAATTGGCGGCGCCGCCGCAGACGATCGAGTTCGCCCTCGCGGATCTCGGACGCGCGCGGCTGGTGCCGGTGCTGAACTTCAGGAGCGGGCAAAAATGAGCCGTGAAATTCTGCTGTTGGTCGACGCGCTCGCGCGCGAGAAGAACGTTCCGCGCGAGATCGTGTTCGGCGCCCTCGAGTCGGCGCTCGCCGCGGCGACCAAGAAGCTGTTCCACGAGGAGGACGTGGAAATCCGCGTCGCGGTCGACCGCGAAACCGGCGACTACGAAGCGTACCGGCGCTGGCTCGTCGTGCCCGACGAGGCCGGCCTGCAGGAGCCCGGCCACCAGATTCTCCTGTCCGAAGCGCGCGAACAGATCCCGGACATCGAGGTCGGCGAGTACATCGAGGAGCAGCTTCCGAAGCAGGAAGTCACCACCGGCCGCCGTTTCGCGCAGGAC
Source organism: Burkholderiaceae bacterium (assembly GCA_046291795.1). GTDB lineage: Bacteria > Pseudomonadota > Gammaproteobacteria > Burkholderiales > Burkholderiaceae_F > DSNY01. The sequence continues at coordinate 4,413 of JBKBSH010000151.1, forward strand.
ACCAAGCAGGTGATCCTGCAGAAGATCCGCGACGCCGAGCGCGAGCAGCTCCTGCAGGAGTTCCTGGCCCGGGGTGACCAGGTCGTCGGCGGCACGATCAAACGGATGGACAAGGGCGACGCGATCGTCGAGATCGGCAAGATCGAGGCGCGGCTGCCGCGCTCCGAAATGATCCCGAAGGAAAACCTGCGCATCGGCGACCGCGTGCGCGCGTACGTGGCCAAGATCGACCGGCAGGCGCGTGGGCCGCAGGTGATCCTGTCGCGCACCTCGCCCGAGTTCCTGAAGAAGCTTTTCGAGCTGGAAGTTCCGGAGATCGAGCAGGGGCTGCTCGTGATCAAGTCGGCGGCGCGCGATCCGGGCGTGCGCGCCAAGATCGCCGTGTGGACCAACGACCGCAGGATCGATCCGATCGGCACGTGCGTGGGCATGCGCGGCTCGCGTGTCCAGGCGGTGACCAACGAGCTGGCGGGCGAGCGCGTCGACATCGTGCTCTGGTCCGACGATCCGGCGCAGTTCGTGATCGGCGCGCTCGCGCCTGCGAACGTCAGCTCGATCGTCGTCGACGAGGACAAGCATGCGATGGACGTCGTCGTCGACGAGGACAACCTGGCGATCGCGATCGGCCGCGGCGGGCAGAACGTGCGCCTGGCCTCCGAGCTGACCGGCTGGCAGATCAACATCATGACCGCCGAGGAGGCGCAGCAGAAGCAGCGGGGCGAACAGGAAGCCACGCGCGCGCTGTTCATGGACAAGCTCGACGTCGACGAGGAGATCGCCAACATCCTGATCGCAGAAGGCTTCGCCACGCTCGACGAGATCGCGTACGTGCCGGTCAGCGAGCTGCTCGAGATCGAGGCGTTCGACGAGGAGACCGTCGAGGAGCTGCGAACGCGCGCGCGCAACGCGCTGCTCACCGAGGCGATCGCGCGCGAGGAGAACCTCGAGAAGGTCGAGCCCGCGCTGCTCGAGCTGGAGGGCATGGACAAGGAGCTGGCGGCCAGGCTCGCAGCGAACAACATCAACACGCGCGACGACCTGGGCGAACTGGCGGTCGACGAGCTGGTCGAGATGACCGGCATCGACGAGGAGCGCGCCAGCAAACTGATCATGGCGGCG
>JBKBSH010000152.1:0-287 GCA_046291795.1 Burkholderiaceae bacterium
CGTCGGTCGGGGTCTTCGGCAACCGGTCGGGCGCGGTCGCGACCATCGCCCAGTGCCCGCTGCGCGCCCAGGTCCGCTCGAACACCGCCAGCGGCAGGCGTTGATCCGCGGTGAGCCCCGAGTGCAGAACGATCTGCTCGAGCGCGAGGTCGTAGCCGATCGCGACCGCGTAGTGCCAGACGGGCGCTACCGGCAACGACAGGTTCTGCAGCACGACGACGGGCGTTCCGGCGGCGATCTCCGCGAGCAGCGCATCCAGGCGCGGCGGCAGCACGACCGCGAGCCTG
>JBKBSH010000152.1:297-5528 GCA_046291795.1 Burkholderiaceae bacterium
TCCGGCTGCAGTGATCCCGCGCGCGCGGGAAGGTAGACGTACGGCTTCAGCGCTTCCGGGGTGGTCGCCACGCCGCCCGCAGCGAGCGCCATCGCGAGCGAGGCCGGGCCGCACTGGTACTCGTCCTGCGCGAAGAAGGGCACCGAGTCGATGCGATGGGTCGGCGCGATCCACGGCGCAGGCGCGGCGCGCAACGCGGCGGTCTGCGGCGGCGTCGCGCAGCCGGCGAGAAGAAGCGCGCAAACGAAAACCCCCGCCAGCGCGGGGGTTCGGGCGGAAATGACGAGACGCTTCAACGGATTGGCCGCGTGAACGGGAAGACCTTCGTCAGCCCGAGGATGTCGGTGATCAGCAGGATCACGAACACCGCGAACAGCACGCCGAGCACGTCGCCGCCGGCGGGCAACTGGTCGAGCCGTTCGGCGAGCTGCTGCGCTTCGTCCGCGGTCAGCGCATCGACGCGGGCCTGAACCTGCGCCGGATCGACGCCGCGCTCGACGAGCGCGGCGCGAACGTCGTCGCGCGCCAGCAGTTCGGTGACGCGCTGCCGGACCGGCGTATCGCGGACGATCTCTTCGGTCGTCACCAGGCTCGACCGCGCGTCGGCGAACGCGGGCAGCGGCAGGCTCGTGCCGAGCACGGAGACGGCGGCGAGCAGCGCGATGGAACGTCGGATCGTGGGCATGGACGAGTCTCCTTCGTTGGGGTTGGCGGTTCTTGGTCTGTCGGCGAAGGCGCTCAGGCCGACGCGCGGATGAATTCGCGGATCTGCGGATAGATCATCTCGCGCCAGCGCCGTCCCGAGAAGATCCCGTAATGGCCTACCCCCTGCGCGGTCAGGTGCTTCTGGCGCGACTTCGGAATGTTGCGGCACAGGTCGTGCGCGGCCTGCGTCTGGCCGCTGCCGGAGATGTCGTCCAGTTCGCCTTCGATGGTGAACAGCGCGACGGTCTCGATGTCTTCGGGTGCGACGCGCCGTCCGCGTACGTGCCACGTTCCGTTCGGCAGTCGGTGCTCCTGGAAGACGATCCTGATCGTGTCGAGGTAGTACTCGGCGGGCAGATCGAGCACCGCGTTGTACTCGTCGTAGAAGCGGCGGTGCGACTCGGCGTCTTCCTGGTCGCCCTTGACCAGGTGCATGTAATAGTCCCAATGCGAATTCAGGTGCCGGTCAGGGTTCATCGCGACGAAGCCGGCATGCTGAAGAAAGCCCGGATAGACGCTGCGCAGGTAGCCCGGATAGTTCGACGGCACCTTGAAGATGACGTTGTTCTCGAACCACTCGTAACTCTTTCGTTTCGCGAGCGCGTTGACCGCCGTCGGGCTGCGGCGCGTGTCGATCGGCCCGCCCATCATCGTCATCGACCGGGGCAGCTTGGGATCGCCGGCGGAGGCCATCAGCGACACGGCGGCCAGCACCGGCACGGTCGGCTGGCACACCGAGATCAGGTGCACGTCGGGGCCGAGGTGGCGGATGAACTCCGTCACGTAGTCGACGTAATCGTCGAGGTGGAACGGACCGTGCGTGATCGGCACGAGCCGCGCGTCGACCCAGTCGGTGATGTACACGTCGTGCTCGGGCAGCAGCGCGCGCACCGTGTCGCGCAGCAGCGTGGCGTGGTGGCCCGACAGCGGCGCGACGACCAGCACGACCGGATCGTTCGCGCGCCCGGCCTGTCCGTTCTTCAGTCCGCGCCGGAAGCGCAGCAGCTTGCAAAACGGCTTGTCGATCACGGTCTCTATCGTGACCGGCACTTCGCGGCCATCGATCGTCGTCGTCGGCAGGCCCCATTCGGGCTTTTCGTAGTGCTTGCCGATCCGGTGCAGCAGGTCGTAACCGGCTGCCATCCGGCGCGAGAACGGCGTGTACGCGAGCGGGCTGTACGGATTGGAGAACAACTGCGACGTGGCTTGCGCCCACACCGATAGCGGGTTCAGGAACTTGCGCTGCAGTTCATGCAGGTGATAGAGCATGCCCGGCTCCCGTCAACGTGCTGCCTCCCCGTCCCGGTGCATTCAGACGACGGCGGATTATGCTCGCGCGACATCGCCGCATCAAATCGGCAGATAAGTACCTGAATCGCGCCTCCGGCGGGCGATCGGGTGGCCTGACCAGTGGGCTGCTGTCGCGCGGTCGAGCCGGGCCCGCCGCGCGGATCCTCTGCGGAGCGCCGCTACCAGTAGTTTTCGACCGCAAGATGGCCGGGCTGTCCGCGGCGCGACGTGACGAAACCCTTCGCCTGCAGCAGCTTGCGGGTGTCGTCGACCATTTCGGGATTGCCGCAGATCATGATGCGCGAGCGGTCGCGGTCGAATCTCAGGCCGACGCACGACTCGAGATCGCCGCTTTCGATCAGCGCGGGGATTCGCCTGCCGAACGCGCCGGGCGCGGCTGCGCGCGTGGCGGTTCGCACGTAGTGCAGCTTGCGGCCCTGCGCGCGGAACTGCTCGTGCGTGCGAAACCCCTCGATCGTGTCCGCGTACGCGAATTCGTTCGGATAGCGCACGCTGTGGACGACGATCAGGTTCTCGTAATCGTCCCAGGTCTTCATGTCCCACAGGATCGAGATGAACGGCGCAAGCCCGGTTCCCGTCGCGAGCATCCACAGGTCCTTGCCCTGCTCGAAGCGGTCGGTCGTCAGGAAGCCGTAGCTCGCCTTCTCGACGTACACCGTGTCGCCGACCTTAAGCCGCGCCAGCTCGCTGGTGAACTCTCCGCCGGGAACGACGATCGAGTAGAACTCGAGGTGCTCGTCGTAGCTCGCCGAGACGATCGAGTAGGCGCGCCAGACGATCTTCTCGCCCGCCGGGTTCTTCGGGTTGTCCGGGTCCGGTTTCTTGACGCCGAGCCGCGCGAACTGGCCCGGCGTGAACCGGAAGCCCGGGTGCCGGGTCAGCCTGAAGGAAAACAGGTTCGGCGCCCACGGATGGATCCAGAGGACCTTCTCCGCGGTGTACTTGTCCGGTGCAACCATCGTCGTGGCGGGCGCGCGGGGAGTTCTCGGCTCAGGGCCCGCCGCTCGGCAGGTCGCGCGCGAGCGACCCGCCCGCGAGCTCTCAGCGCTCGAGGTACTTCAGCTTGTCGCGCACGTCCTTCCACTCGTCGGCGTCGGGCGGATGCGGCTTCATCCGCGTGATCGACGGCCACTTCTTGGCCAGCTCGGCGTTCAGCGCGATGAACTGCCGCTGGTCTTCCGGGACGTCTTCTTCCGCGTAGATGGCGTTGACCGGACACTCGGGGATGCACACCGCGCAGTCGATGCATTCGTCGGGATCGATCGCGAGGAAGTTCGGCCCTTCGCGAAAGCAGTCGACCGGACACACGTCGACGCAGTCCGTGTACTTGCACTTGATGCAGGGCTCGGTGACGACGTGAGTCATGGCGCCGGCGGCTTCACCGCGAAGGAGTTCGATGACGGCGCGTATTCTAGCGCCGCGCATCCGACGACTCCGCGCCGGGTTTCCTCGAAAGAGAAGTTCATCGATGCGGACCGCGGCGCGACGCCGGTGTGATCCGCGCGGAATCGAGCCTGACCCACGCGCATCATCTGCTCGACGGCGTGTTCGTGATCGACCGCGGCGCGGTGGCGGAGAATGTCGGCGGGCGCAGGACAGGATCTGTCCCGCAGGCAGAGGGAAGGAGAGCCCCACCCCCTGCGGGGCAGGGATCGGGTTGATGGACGCACCGAGCGCGTCTCGCCAACCGTTACGTGGAATGACTGCAATGGACTTCGAATACTCCCCCGAGGCGCAGGCGATGCAGCAGACGCTGCGCCGCTTCGTCGAACGCGAAGTGCTGCCGGCGAACAACGAGTGGCATCGGCTCGCCGAGTCCGGCACCTATCCGCTCGCGGTGATCGAGCCGCTGAAAGCGAAGGCGAAGGCCGCCGGGCTGTGGAACCTGTTCCTGCCGGGGCTCAAGCCCGACGAGCCGGGCACGCGAATGTCGAATCTGGACTACGCGCCGATGGCCGAGATCATGGGGCGCGTTCCGTGGTCGTCCGAGGTCTTCAACTGCAACGCGCCCGACACCGGCAACATCGAGCTGCTGCATCTGGCCGCGAACGCCGGGCAGCGCGAGCGGTGGCTCAAACCGCTGCTCGCGGGCGAGATCCGTTCGGCTTTCGCGATGACCGAGCCGGACGTGGCCTCGTCGGACGCGACGAACATCCGCACCAGCATCCGCCGCGAAGGCGATTCGTACGTGATCAACGGCCGCAAATGGTTCATCACCAACGCCGCGCACCCGAACTGCAGGATCGCGATCGTCCTCGGCGTCACCGACGAGCGGCCCGACGCCGACCCGCATCGCAGACACTCGATGGTGCTGGTGCCGATGGATACGCCGGGACTGACCGTCGTTCGCAACATCCCGATCATGCATCATCACTCGCCCGACGGGCATTGCGAACTCGTGTTCCGCGACGTCCGCGTTCCCGTGTCGAACCTGCTCGGCGAGGAAGGGCAGGGCTTCAAGCTCGCACAGGCGCGGCTCGGACCCGGCCGCGTGCACCACTGCATGCGGACGATCGGCCAGTGCGAGCTGGCGCTGGAACTGATGTGCGAGCGCGCGCTCGAGCGCCGCACCTTCGGCAGATATCTGGCCGACTTCGCCAACGTGCAGGACTGGATCGCGCAGTCCAGGATCGAGATCGATCAGGCGCGGCTGCTGGTGCTGCGGGCTGCCTGGCTGATGGACAAGGCGGGCAACGCCGCCGCGCGGGTCGACGTCTCGGCGATCAAGGTCGTCGCCGCGCAACTTCAGACGCGCGTCGTCGACCGCGCGATGCAGGTCTTCGGCGCGATGGGGCTCACGCCCGACGTGCCGCTGTCGTACCTGTGGACCTGGGGCCGGGCGCTGCGCTTCATCGACGGACCGGACGAAGTGCACCTGCGCACGGTCGCGCGCGCCGAGCTGGCGAGAGCGAAGGCGAATCGCGGCTCGACCGCGCCTTACTACCGCGTCGGTTGAGGGGGCGGGCGGAATGCCGTCGTGGCGTGAGTCGTCGCCGCCGACGCGCGCCGAAGCGCATTTCGGCGACAGGATCGTGCGCTGCTTTGCGCAGCGGCCGCGCGACGTCAACGCGATGTTCGCCGAAGCGGTCGCGCGCAACGGCGAAGGCGAGGCGCTCGTCGACGGCGCCGAGCGGCTCGCCTGGCGCGCGCTCGAAGACGTCGTCGCGCGCGCCGCGGCCGGACACGCGCGGCGCGGCATGGGGCGCGGCGACCGT
>JBKBSH010000153.1:0-5506 GCA_046291795.1 Burkholderiaceae bacterium
CGCAACCACAAGGGGCAGCTGGGCCTGGGCGATCTGATCACCCGACGGGCCCCCGAGCGCGTGGCCTGACCGCCCACCCACGGGGGGCGCTCACTCGTGGCGCAGCGCCTCGATGGGGTCGAGGCGCGCCGCCCGCCGCGCGGGCACGTAGCCAAACACCACCCCGATCGCCGCGGAGAAGGCAAACGCCACCAGGTTGATCGCCGGGTCGAACACGAAGGGCACGGACATCGCCCGGCTGATGACCACGCTGGCCCCCAGGGCAAGCGCCAACCCCGCCACCCCGCCCAAGGTGGCCAGCACGACCGCCTCGATCAAAAACTGTCCCATCACCTCGCGCTCCAGCGCCCCGATGGCCAGCCGCAGGCCGATCTCGCGCGTGCGCTCGGTCACGCTGACCAGCATGATGTTCATGATGCCGATGCCACCGACGAGCAGACTGACCGACGCGACCGCGCCGAGCAGCAGCGTCAGCACGCGGCTGGCGGCCTCCTGCGCCTGCAGGATCTCGGTGAGGTTACGGATTGTGAACGGATCCTCGGCGCCGGGCTGCACGCGCTGGCGCTGCCGCAGCAGATCCCGGATGCGCTCCTCGACGAGCTTCATGTCGACGCCGTCGGCGACCTTGACCGAAATCGAGCCGACGCGCTTCAGTCGCCCCTGCGCCTGACCGAGCACGCGGTTGCGCGCGGTCGAGATCGGCATCAGCAGGATGTCGTCCTGGTCCTGCCCGAGCGCGTTCTGCCCCTTGCGCTCGAGCACGCCGATGATGGTCAGCGGCACCTTGCGCACGCGGATCACCTGGTCGATCGGATCGGCGTCGCCGAACAGCATGCGCGCGGTCGTCTGGCCGATCAGCGCGACCTTCGCCGAGCCCGCGATCTCGGCCGGCTCGAAGGCGCGCCCCGCCGCGAGCGGCCAGTCGCGTGCGATCAGATAGTCGTTGGTCGTTCCGAAGAACTGCGTCGACCAGTTGGCGTTGCCGGCGACGACCTGCCCCGTGCCGCGCAGCGCGGGCGCGGCGACGACCACGCCTTCGACCTCGAGCGCGATCGCAGCCGCGTCCTCCTCGGTCAGCGTCTGCTGCGTGCCCGCACCGAGCCGCACCCCGCTCGCGGTCGTCGAGCCCGGCAGCACCAGCATCAGGTTCGAGCCGAGGTTCTTCAACTGCTCGCGCACGCGCTCCTGCGCGCCGCGGCCGACGGCGAGCATCGTGATCACCGCCGCGACGCCGATGATCATGCCGAGCATGGTCAGCGACGTTCGCAGCTTGTTCACGCGCAGCGCCTTCAGCGCGATGCGCAGCACGGCGGCGACGCTCATCGTGCCGACTCCGCCTCGTGGCGCTGCGAATCGAGCGCGGCGAGGTCGGCCGCGGCGTCGCGGGCGGCCTGGCGCGTGTCACTGGTCAGGCGGCCGTCGCGGAACGTGATCAGCCGGCGCGCGTACGCGGCGATGTCGCGCTCGTGCGTGACGACGACGATCGTGATGCCGGCGGCGTTCAACTGCTGCAGCAGCGCCATGATCTCGATGCCGGTGCGCGAGTCGAGCGCGCCGGTCGGCTCGTCGGCGAGGATCAGTGCCGGGTCGTTGACGAGCGCGCGCGCGATCGCCACCCGCTGCTGCTGGCCGCCGGAAAGCTGCGACGGCTGATGGTCGGCGCGCTCGGCCAGCCCGACCTGCGCGAGCCGCGCGAGCGCGCGCCGGCGCCGCTCGCGCGGCGGCACGCCCGCATAGATCAGCGGCAGTTCGACGTTTTCCGCCGCGCTGGTGCGCGCGAGCAGGTTGAACTGCTGGAACACGAAGCCGATGCGGCGGTTGCGGATCGCCGCGAGCCGGTCGGCGTCCATCTGCGCGACGTCTTCGCCGGCGAGCCGGTACGCGCCCGAGGTCGGCCGGTCCAGGCAGCCCAGCATGTTCATGAACGTCGACTTGCCCGACCCCGACGGTCCCATCACGGCGACGAATTCGCCGCCGTCGATCGAAAGCGAAACGCCGCAGAGCGCGTGCACGACGGTGTCGCCGAGCACGTAGTCCTTGTGCAGGTCTTCGACGCGGATCAGCATGGCCTCGGGCGCCGCGGCGGTCGGAGGGTTCTCACGCGAGCGGTGCACCGCCTCAGAAGTTGTGAATCTTTCTACTGCGCGGCCCGCTGGCGTCGTTGCGCGGTGCTCGGGCCTCGCCTATCTGCTTGATATGTCTCGGCCCTGCGCTCCGTGCGCCTAGCCAGCGGGCCGCTCGCGACGAAATCTTCACAACTTCTCAGAAGAACAGCCGCGGCGGCGCGCCTTTCGGTGCCGACACGGCGCTCGCGCCGCCCTGCTGGCCGACGATCACGTCCATGCCTTCGACCACGCCCGGCCCGCTGATTTCGGTCGCGGTGCCGTCGGTCAGTCCGACGCGGACCTCGATCGGTTTCGGTCTGCCGTCGGCGAGCACCCAGATGCGCCCGCGCGTGGTCTGGCCGCCGGCGCGGCCGCCGAGTTCGGCGGCGATCTCGGCGTAGCGCGCCTTCTGCCCGGGTGTGAGGATGTCTTCGATCTTCGCGCGCGCTTCGGCGCGGATCGCGCTCGCCGCTTTCGCGCGCGCCTCTTCCGGCAGGTCGCGCAGTTGCATGAACTTCGCGCGCATCTCGGCGAGGATCGGATCGAGCCGCGATTGCTGCCGCGCGTCGAGCTTCAGCTCGCCGACGAGCCGCTCGCGCAACTGCGCGCCTGCGCCGGCCGGTGCGCCGCCGTTGCCCGCGCTGCGGCCTGCGGCCGTCGGCGGCGCGGGGCTCTCGCCCGGCGGCCGGTAGCGCAGCGCGGCGTTGGGAACCTTGAGCACCGACTCGCGCGTGTCGGTCACGATCCGGACGTTCGCGGTCATTCCCGGCATCAACTGGCCGGACTCGTTGTCCGCGGTCACGAGCACCGTATAGGTGACGACGTTCTGCACCGTCTGCGCCGCCTTGCGCACCTGCTTGACCTCGCCGGTGAAGGTGCGCCCGGGGAAAGCGTCGACGGTGAAGGTCGCGCGCTGGCCGACGGCAATGCGTCCGATGTCGGCCTCGTCGATCGAGGTTTCGACCTGCATGTCGCGCAGATCCTTGGCGATCACGAACAGCTCCGGCGCCTGGAGGCTCGCCGCGACGGTCTGCCCGACGTCGACGCTGCGCTTGATCACGACGCCGTCGACCGGCGCGCGGATCTGCGTGCGCGCCAGGTCGACCCTCGCCGACGCAAGCTGTGCTTCGCGCTGCGCGAGCGTGGCCTGCGCGGCCTTCAGCTCGGCCGCGGCCAGTTCGTACGCGGCGCCCCGCGCGTCGAGTTCGGCCGGCGAGACGAAGTTGCGCCCGACCAGCTCCTTCGCGCGCGCCAGGTCGCGCTGCGCGTTGGCCAGATTGACCTGCGCGCGATACACGGCGGAGCGCGCGGCGTCGGCATCGGCCTGCGCCTGGCGCACGCGGTACTCGAACGTCTCCGGATCGATTCGCGCGATGAGCTGGCCCCGCTTGACGGTCGAATTGAAATCGACGAACAGCTCCTTGATCTGACCGCTGACCTGGGTGCCCACCGACACCGAAGTGACCGCGCTCAGCGTGCCGCTCGCGGACACGGTCGCGGCGAGCGGACCGCGCTCGACCTTCGCGAAGCGGTACGTCGGCGCGGCCGCCTCGCCGCGCATGTACCAGTAAGCGGCGCTTGCGGCCGCGATGACGATCAGCGCGACCGCGAGCACGCGCGGCCGGCGCAGGGATCCGGGACCCATCGATGGCGCTTTTCTTGCAAAAGCGCGATTGTAGGTGCGGGCTCTGCGGCCGCTGCGCGAACTCACATCCGGTTACCACCGGCAAGGCAGCGGCGACGCGGGCGCACGAAGCCCTGCGGCCGGCGGCGGCCGCAGGTCGAGCGCAGCGGAGCGACTTCGCCGGCGCTCGCCGCTACTTCGCCGCGACGGCGAGCGGCAAAGCAGCGTGAGGCAGTTTCACTTTTCTTCTCCCCGAATCGCGATCGCGCGTCGGCCTCGGGCCGCCGCGCGCCGGCAACATAACGCCACGCAGCGCCGATGCCATCACGCCTTTGCGCTGCCCGCCGCGGTGCGAACCCGCGCAGCCGCCGCGGCGGGCGAATTGGCGGGCGTTGCACCCGGTTTTCGCGCAGCGGCGCGCGCTGCGAGGTCGCTACCCTTGCCGTCCATGAACATCCGCTTGCCGACGGCCGCGGCCGACCGCCGTCCCGGGGGAACGCACGCGCGCCCCGGGCGTTGGCGTGCGCGGTTTGCCGGCTGGTGGCGTCGAGCCACGGATCGCCTGGCCGTGCGGCAGGCGGCCATGATGGTCGTCGGCACGGCAGTGATCGGGCTCGGCGCCGGCTTCGTCTACCTGTACGAAGTCGAGGAGTATCTGCTCGAGCAGGTCGGCAGCCAGGTCAACACGGCCGTCGTCCGCGCCGCCGACGACATCGACAACCGCATCCTCGTGCGCAAGCGGGCACTCGAGGCAGCCGCCTTCGACCTCACGGTCAATCGAGGGCAGACGATCGATTCCGACGTGGCCGAAGCGTTCCTCGCCGAGCACAGCGCGCTGCTCGCCCTGTTCGACCGGGTGGTGCTGGTCGATGCGGACGGCAACGCGCTCGCCGCCCGGCCGAAGGCGTCCGGCTGGCGGCGATTGAACGTGGGCGATCGCGAGTACTTCCGGCGGGCGCGCGAAAGCGGCCGGCTCGTCGTTTCCGAGCCCATCATGGGCAAGCTCGCAAACACTCCGGTCGTCGTCTTCGCGGTCCCGCTGACGGGTTCGGGCGGCAGCTTTGGCGGGGTGCTGTTCGGTGCGACGTTCCTGGTCGACGGCGGAATATTCGACCAGGTGCGCGATGCAGCGGTTGGCGCAGGCGGACACTTTCTCGCGCTGACGCGATCCGGGTCGATCCTGATGCACCCGCGCCGCGACCGACTGCTCGCGCCGGTTCCGCCCGCCGCCGAGGATCCGGCGAGCGCGCGGGCGCTGGCCGGTTACACGGGCTGGCTGTACTTGGACCGGCCCGAGGCGACGGCGGGCGTCTACGCGTTCAAGCCGCTCACGCAGGCGCCCTGGATCGTGGGCGCGCACCTGCCGGCCGACGAGGCGCTGGCGCCGGTTCGGCGCGCGCAGGCCGGCGCCGTGGTCGCCGGCCTGGGTTCGATCGCCGCACTGGGGTTGCTCGTGTGGCTGGTCGCCGACGCCAGCCTGCGCCCGCTGGCGCGTCTCGCCCACGAAGTCGGCGAACTCGAACGGGGCACGCGCAGCGGCAAGGTCACCGTCGGCGGTGCGCGCGAAGTCCGCGCGGTCGCCGAGTCGTTCAACAGGTTGCAGGACGCCCAGATGCGGTTGCGCGAGACGATGGCTGCGCGCGAAGCGTTCCACCGTTCGCTGAACGAAAGCTCGCCGCTGGCGATCTTCGTCGCCGACGAAGGCGGCGAGTGGACCTACGTGAACCGGCGTCTGGAGCAGTTGTTCGGGCACCGCTTCGAGGCGCTCGCCGGCGAC
>JBKBSH010000154.1:0-5504 GCA_046291795.1 Burkholderiaceae bacterium
GCGCGACGGCTCGCTCGCCAACTTCAACATGAGTGTGGCGGTGACCGACGCGTTCATGCGCGCGGTCGAGGCCGACGGCGAGGTCGAGCTGTGGCACGCGGCCGAACCGTTCGACCGCGACGGCGCCTACCGGCGCCCCGACGGCACGTGGGTGTACCGCAAGGCGCGCGCGCGCGACCTGTTCGACCAGATCATGCACTCGACGTACGACCACGCCGAGCCGGGCGTCGTCTTCATCGATCGCGTCAACCAGGACAACAACCTGTCGTACTGCGAGACGATCGCGGCGACCAACCCGTGCGTCACGGCGGATACGCGGCTGCACACACAATACGGCATGGTTCGGATTGGCGATCTGCACGCGGCCGGCGTCGCACTGCAGGCCACCGTCGACCGCCGCACGCTCGACGGCGAGCGCGGCACTGCGGTGCGCGCAGCCAAACCCGCCTTCATCACCGCATACGAAGCCGACGTCTGGCGCGTCGAAACCGAGGACGGCTACGAGATCAAGGCCACCGCGTGGCACGACTTCTATACGCAGCGCGGCAAGATCAAACTGCATGAACTGCGTCCGGGCGACGAACTGCTCGTGCAGTCGGGCAAGGGGCAGTTCGGAACCGAGGGCAGCGCCGAACTCGGTACGCTGATCGGCCTGATCACCGGCGACGGACATTTCACGAATCGCGGCAACGGCGACAACGCCGCGGTCCTGAACTTCTGGGGTGAGGACCGGGCGTTCGCTCCGGCGATCGCGGCGGCCGTCAACGCGCTGATCGCGGGCATGGCCGCGACCGCACGCGAGTACCGGGTTGCGCCGGTCGCGGTGCCCGAACGCGATCACGTGTTCATCCGCTCGGTGCTGCTCGCCCGCTTCCTCGAACATTACGGCTTCACGGCCAGGAGCAAGCATTCCGTTCCGGAAGTGATCTGGCGCGGCACCGAGGACTGCGTCCGCGGCTATCTGCGGGGTCTGTTCCAGACCGACGGAACGGTCAATGTCTCGTCGAACAGCCAGACTTGCTCGATCCGGCTGGCGTCGAGCGAGCCCGGTCTGCTGAAAGACGTTCAGATCCTGCTTGCGAATTTCGGCGTGTTCTGCCGCATCCGCAAGCGCCGCGACAGCGGCGAGCGCCTGCTGCCCGACGGCCGCGGCGGCAAGCGCGCGTACGTGTGCCGCGCCGACTACGAGCTGATCATCGACGGCGAATCGCGCGAGCGCTTCATGCACGAGATCGGCTTCCTGAGCGACGCGAAGAACGCGAAGTACCGCGCCTGGGTCGCCGGCAAGGCGCTGCTGAAGACGCAGCGCTTCACGACCCGCGTCAGGTCGATCGTTCACGTCGGCCGCGAAGCGGTGTTCGATACGACGCAGCCCGATCGCAACAGCGTGATCTTCAACGGCCTCGTCACCGGACAGTGCGGCGAGCAGCCTCTTCCGCCCTACGGCTGCTGCTGCCTCGGTTCGGTCAACCTGACGCGGTTCGTGATCGACCCGTTCGGCGAGGCGGCGGCGTTCGACTTCGCCAGGTTCCGCGAAGTCGTCAAGACGTCGATCCGCGCGCTCGACAACGTGCTCGACGCCACGCTGTGGCCGCTGCCCGAGCAGCAGCGCGAGGCGATGAACAAGCGGCGCGTCGGGCTCGGCTTCACGGGGCTCGGCAACGCGCTGACGATGCTGAACCTGCGGTACGACAGCGCGCAGGCGCGCGCGCTGGCCGGCGAGATCACGCGCGCGATGCGCGACGCGGCGTACGAGTCGTCCGTGGATCTGGCCCGCGAGAAGGGCCGCTTTCCGCTGTTCGACGCCGACAAGTTCCTGGCCGCCCCGCACTGCGCATCGCGCCTGCCGGACGAACTGAAGGCGAAGATCCGCAAGCACGGCCTGCGCAACTCGCATCTGCTGTCGATCGCGCCGACCGGAACGATTTCGCTCGCGTTCGCCGGCAACGCCTCCGGCGGCATCGAGCCGACCTTCTCCTGGACCTACATCCGCAAGAAGCGAATGCCCGATGGAAGCAGGCAGGAGTACGTCGTCGAGGACTACGCGTACAGGCTGTACAAGCACATGGGCGGCGACACGAATCATCTTCCGCCGGCGTTCGTGCACGCGCTCGAGATGAGCGCGGTCGATCACATGCTGATGATCGCCGCGGTGCAGCCGTACATCGACGCCGCGGTCAGCAAGACGGTCAACGTGCCCGAGGACTACCCGTTCGACGACTTCCGCAACCTGTACCTGGAAGCGTGGAAAGCCGGACTCAAAGGCATTACGACCTACCGGCCGAACAACGTGATCGGCTCGGTGCTCGAGGTCAAGAAGGAACCGGCCGCGACGGCTTCGTCGACGCCGCAGGACCTGAAGGACGACCCCGACCGCCGCGTGCGGCTCGCCTCCGCGCCGCAGCCCGCGCTCGCGAGCCTCAAATGGCCGGGCCGGCCCGACCTCGCCGAAGGCAACATGGCGTGGACCTACATGGTCGAGATCCCCGAGCGCAAGGAGAGCTTCGCCATTTTCATCGGCCAGATCGACAACAACGGCCACGGGCCGATGCCGTTCGAGGTGTGGGTCAACGGCTCCGAGCAGCCGCGCGGACTCGGCGCGATCGCCAAGGCGCTGTCGATGGACATGCGCAGCGAGGACCGCGCGTGGCTGAAGATGAAGCTCGACGCGCTCGCCAAGGCGCGCGACGAGCAGGGCTTCCTGCTGGCGATGCCGCCCGACGGCAGGCGCGTATGGCAGCCCGGCGTGGTGGCCGCGTTCGCCAACATCGTGCGCTGGCGCTGCGAACAGCTCGGCACCTTCAAGGACATCGACAAGCACCCGACGCCGGTGGTCAACGCGCTGTTCTCGAAGAAGGAGCCGAAGGCCGGTCCGCTCGGCACGATGAGCTGGACCGTCGACATCGACAACGCCAACACCGGCGACGACTTCGTGCTCGGCGTCAAGGAGCTGCACCTGCCCGACGGCAGCCGCCGCCCCTACTCGATCTGGCTCGCCGGCGAATACCCGAAGGTGCTCGACGGCCTGTGCAAGCTGATCTCGCTCGACATGCGCGTGGTCGACGCCAACTGGATCGGACTGAAGCTGAAGAAGCTGCTGAACTTCGGCGAGCAGAACGGAGAATTCTGGGCGCAGGTGCCGGGCGAGGAGCGCTCCGCGCTGTATCCGAGCACGGTCGCCTACATCGCCACGCTGCTGCTGCACCGGTACAAAGTGCTCGGCATCCTCGACGACGAAGGCCGCGCGATCGCAAGCGCCGGCATCCTCGCGCTGCCCGATGCGGTCAAGACGATCGACCACGAAACGCCGCCGATCAAAGGCAAGGTCTGCCCGAGCTGCCACGCCGCCGCGATGATCAAGCGCGACGGCTGCGAGTTCTGCACGGCGTGCGGGTATACGGGGCAGTGTTCGTAAGTCGGCGGGGTCACGCGCACGCGCCGGTCATCGGCGGACAGCGCAGTAGTCCCGCGGATCCGGGGCGGGCGTAGGCCGTCCGAGTCGAGTAAATGCCGCGCCTTACCGCTTATTCTTCGGGGTGCGCCGGCGCCGCGCCGATGCTGTAATCGGCCGAACCCGCTTCGTCGCCACCGCGATGAAGCCGGCGCCGCGCCCGTCGCCGGAGGCGAACCCAGATGCCCGTCGTCGCAATCGTCAATCGCAAGGGGGGAAGCGGCAAGAGCACGCTGGCGACGCATCTGGCGGCGTACCTCGAACGCCGCGGCACGCCGGTCGTGCTCGGCGACGTCGATCGCCAGCTTTCCACGCAGGCCTGCCTCGCCCGGCGCAACGAGAAGCGCCGTTGCGCGATCGTCGGCTGGAAGGTCGATCCGAAGAGCGTCGTCCGCCCGCCCGCGGGCATCGCGCACGTCGTTGTCGACACGCCGGGCGGGCTGCGCGGCTTCGATCTGGCGCGCGTGGTCGTTTACGCGGACGCGATCGTGATGCCGGTGTGCAATTCGGCGTTCGATCTCGAATCGGCCGCTGAGTGCTACGCGGAGCTGCTGACGATGCCGCGCGTGGCGGGCGGCCGCTGCAAGGTCGCTGCGGTCGGCATGCGTCTCGACGCGCGCACCAAGGCGGGCGAAACCGTCCGCGCGTGGGCGCAGTCGCACGGCATCGCTTTCATCGGCGCGCTGCGCGAGACTCAGACCTACGTGCGCTGCGTCGACCAGGGCCTGAGCGTCTTCGATCTGCCGCCGTCGAAGGCCGCAGCGGACCTCGCGCAGTGGCAGCCGATCCTCGAATGGCTCGCCCCCGTCTGGGATCCGGCGCGCACGGCGAGCGAAGCCGAGGCAAGACGCGCACCCGCTGCGCCGCTGCGCCCGCAGACGTCCGCAGCCGCGCCCGGCACGCCGCGACCGGCGTCGGCTGCGCGGCGTGAGCCGCTGCCGGTGCGCGTCGAAGCTCCGGTGCGTCCGCCGACCGTCGCCGCGCGCATCGGGCGGCTCATCGACGCGTTGTCGATCCCGCGCTTTCTGCAGCGCAACCCGTAGCGCGGCGCCGGCTCCGAAGTCGTGAAGACGTCGTCGCGAGCGCCCCGAGGTCGCGCTGAGGAGCGCAGGCGTATGCACGGATACGTCGAGCACCACAAGCGCAAGATCGGGGCGCGCAGCAGACTCGTTCACGGCTTCTCAGGCGGGCGCGCCCTGGACGAGCAGGGTTCCCGAACGCCCCGGCACCTCGCCGTCGACGACGCGGTGGCGCGGTAGCCGCGCCGGGTCGAGCACGCGCGCGTAGCCGGACAGCGATACGAGTTCGTAGCCCTGCGCGCGCCAGCCGTCGAGCAGCCGGTCGAAGACCGGCGCGAGCTTCATGCCTTCGAGCTCGGCATGCAGCGTGTAGACGTGATCGGCGCGTGCATCGGCGGTCAGGTTCAGCAGGTGTTCGGCGACGTTCGACGCGTCGCAGCCTTCGCGGCCGATCAGCTCGTCGAGCGTGGGCAGCGTCGTCGGCAACTGCGGGCAGCGCAGCGCGCACCCGTCGACGACCGGCACGAACGGATGCGTTCCGCGCCCGTCCGACGCCAGCGCGAAGCCCATCGAATCGAGCAGCCGCAGCGCATGCGCGTTCGTCTGCCAGCCGGCCGCGCCGTGCACGCGCGGCGCAGCGCCGAACACTTCGCCGAACCGGTCGACCGCCAGCCGCAATTGCCGCTCGGTCCATTCGGCGTCGGCGCGCGCGACGAAGTCCTGCCAGCGAACGTGGTCCCAGCAGTGGATTCCGACCTCGAAGCCGGCGTCGCGCACCGCGCGCATCTCGCCGGCGCAGCGGCGGCCGATGTCCGGACCCGGCAGCAGCGTTCCGTACAGCAACGTCGTCACGCCGTAGTGCGAGACGACCGAGGTACGGCTGACCTTCGAGAAGAACCCGGGACGGAAAACGCGCCGGATCGCGCGGCCGGTGTGGTCGGGGCCGAGGCTGAACAGGAAGGTCGCCCCGGCGCCGTGCTTGTGCAGCAGTTCGGCGAGGCGCGGCGCGCCTTCGCGAGTTCCGCGATACGTAT
>JBKBSH010000155.1:0-5494 GCA_046291795.1 Burkholderiaceae bacterium
ACGCGCGGCGCAATCGCGCGAGCGAGGCGCGGCTGCCGAACAGCGGCGGCCCGTTCATGCGGTCACCGGCCGCGTCGCAGGCCGCAGCATCAGCGCGACGATCGCGGCCGCGGCCAGCGCGACGAAGGGCAGCGACCACAGATTCAGATCGGTCCAGCCAGTGGCCGACAGCAGTGCGCCCGAAGCGGCCGAAGACGTGATCATCGTCAGGAACACGGCGAGGTCGTTGGCGCCCTGCGCCTTGGCCTTTTCGGCCTGCGTGTACGTGGTCGTCAGCAGCGCGGTCGCGCCGACGAACATGAAGTTCCAGCCGACGCCCAGGAGCACGAGCGCGGACCAGAAGTGCCGGTACGTCAGCCCGTGATGCGCGATCGCCATCGTCGCGAACATCATCACGCAGCCCGCGAGCATGACGGGCAGGGTGCCGAAGCGCCGGATCAAGTGGCCCGTGAAGAACCCCGGCGCGAACATCGCGACGACGTGCCACTTGATCACGTCGGCCGCCTCGGGATAGCCGAAACCGCACACCTTCATCGCGAGCGGCGTGGCGGTCATCAGCAGGTTCATCGCGCCATAGCTCACCGCGCCGACGAGCACGGCGACGGCGAACGCCGGCTGCGCCGCGATCGCCTTCAGCGGCCGGGCGCCGCCGCGGGCCGCCGCGTGCGCGTGCGGAATCTCCAGACGGCTCGCGACGAGCATCGCGACGAACGCGATCGCCGCGAGCCCGACGTAGGTTCCGGCGAATTCGACCGGCAGCAGCGGGCGCGTGAGCTTGGACAGTTCGGGGCCGACGACGCCGCCGGCGATTCCGCCGGCGAGCACCCACGCGATGGCGCGCTCCTTCAGCGTCGGGTCGTACGCGTCGGCGACGTCTGCGGCGGCGAAGCGCAGGTACTGCGCGAACGCGTTGTACAGGCCGACGACGAAGGTGCCGAAGCACAGCAGCGCGAAGCTGCCCGTGAGCATCGCGATCATCGCGATCGAAGTGCCCGCGAAGCCCATCGCGGTGCCGAACATGAAGCCCTTGCGTCGGCCCCAGCGCGCCATCGCGAAAGACGCCGGCACGGTCGCGAGCGCCGAGCCGACGATGTAGGTCGTCACCGGCAGCGTGGCCCACAGCGGGCTCGGACCGAGCGCAAGCCCGGCGAGTCCGTTGACGGCGATCAGCGTGACGTTGTTGACGTACAGCAGCGCCTGGCAGGCGACCAGCAGCAGAATCTGCCGGCGCGCGGCAGCGGCGTTGTTCATCGATGCTCCCTGAGCCGCGGATTATAGGAAGGCGGTCCGAATCGCTAGAATCCGGCCCTCGCCTCCAGGAGAACGACGATGTCGATGGCCGACCGCGACGGGTGGATCTGGTACGACGGCAGGCTGGTGCCGTGGCGCGACGCGACGACGCACGTGCTGACGCACTCGCTGCACTACGGGCTCGCGGTGTTCGAGGGGGTTCGTGCGTACAAGACGGTCGACGGCACCGCGATCTTCCGGCTGCGCGAGCACACCGAGCGGCTCTTCAACTCGGCCAAGATCTTCATGATGGAGATCCCTTACTCGCCCGAGCAGCTCGCCGACGCGCAGCGCGAGGTCGTGCGCGCCAACAAGCTCGAGTCCTGCTATCTGCGGCCGATCGTCTTCTACGGCTCCGAGAAGATGGGCGTCAGCCCCAAGGGGGCGCGCGTTCACGTGGCGATCGCGGCGTGGCCGTGGGGCGCGTACCTCGGCGAGGAAGGTCTGCAGAAGGGCATTCGAGTGAAGACCTCGTCGTACGCGCGGCACCACATCAACGTTTCGATGGTGCGCTCGAAGACCGCGGGCCATTACGTCAACTCGATCCTCGCCAACCTCGAAGCCACGCGCGACGGCTACGACGAGGCGCTGCTGCTCGACACCAACGGCTTCGTCGCCGAAGGCGCGGGGGAGAACCTTTTCATCGTGCGCGACGGCCGGGTCTGCGAGCCCGAGATGGTGTCGGGGCTGGTCGGCATCACCCGACGCAGCGTGATCGAGCTCGCCGCCGACCTCGGTTACAGCGTCACGGCGATCCCGATGACGCGCGACGACGTGTATCTGGCCGACGAAGCCTTCTTCACCGGCACCGCCGCGGAGGTCACGCCGATCCGCGAGGTCGACGGCCGGCCGATCGGCGCCGGCCGGCGCGGCCCGATCACGGAGAAGATCCAGAACCTGTTCTTCGACGCGGTCAACGGCCGCGCGGCGAAATACAAGCATTGGCTCACGAAGGTATGAGCACGACCGAGCTGCCCGTGGTCGAGGTCGCGGCGAAAGATCTGCCCGCGTTCTGTCCGAACCCGTCGATGCCGGTGTGGAACCACCATCCGCGCGTCTATCTCGACGTCACCAAGACCGGCGAGGCGATGTGCCCGTACTGCGGCACGCGCTACCGGCTGAAGCCGGGCGAGGTCGTCAAGGGCCACTGAATCCTGCGCCTGCACGGCGGCGTTGCGCTCGATCGGTTCGGACCGCCTCGCGAAGATGTCTCTGACCAAACCGTTGCTGTTCGCTTCGCCCGCCGAGTGCGAGCAGGCGTTCTACGAAGCGCTCGAAACGGCCGACGCCGAAGCGGTCGCCGAGCTGTGGCTCGACGACGAGGACGTTGCGTGCATTCATCCGAACGGCCCGCGGCTGGTCGGCCACGCGGCGGTCGTCGGCTCGTGGCGAGCGATCCTCGCCAACGGTCCGCTGCGCATCCGCGCCAGCGCAAAGAAGTCGCTCGAGACGCCGACCGTCGCGCTGCACGCGGTGATCGAGGAGGTCGTCGTCACGCAGGGTCGCCAGCAGCAGATCGCGCACGTGTTCGCGACCAATGCCTACGTCAAGACACCGGGCGGCTGGAAGATGGTGTTGCATCACGCATCGCCCGCGCCCGAAGGCCGCGCCGAAGACGTCGAGTCGCCGGGAGGATTGCTGCACTGATCGGGCAGCCCGCGATCCGATGCCGTCGGTCCGATCCACCTATCGCGCCCCGCGCTGGCTGCCGGGCCCGCATTCGCAGACGATCGTCGCTGCGAAGCTCGTTCCCAGGCCGCGCGTCGCATACCGTCGCGAGCGTTGGGACACGCCCGACGGCGACTTCGTCGATGTGGACTTCGCTCGGCCCGAGCCGGCGGCCGAAGATGCGCCCGTGCTCGTTCTGTTCCACGGGCTCGAAGGCTGCTCGCGCAGCCACTACGCGCTCGCGATCATGCGGCACTTCGCCGACTGCGGCTGGCGCGGGATGGTCCCGCACTTCCGCGGCTGTTCGGGAGAGCCCAACCGGTTGCCGCGCGCCTACCACTCGGGCGATTCGGACGAGATCGACTGGATCCTGCGCCGCGTCCACGCACGCTGGCCGCAAGCGAGGCTGCACGCAGCCGGTGTGTCGCTCGGCGGCAATGCGCTCGCCAAGTGGCTCGGCGAGCGCGAGGACGACGCACGCTTCGTCGCCGCCGCGGCGTCGGTCGGCTCGCCGCTCGATCTGGCTGCGGGCGGCGCGGCGCTGAATCGCGGCTTCAACCGCGTGTACGAGCGCGCGTTCCTGGCCACGCTCAAGCCCAAGGCGCTTGCCAAGGCGCGGCGCTTTCCCGGCGTGGCGCGCGCCGAGGCGATCGCGCGCGCGCGGAGTCTGCGCGAGTTCGACGACGCGTTCACCGCGCCGGTGCACGGGTTTCGCGACGCCGACGACTACTGGTCGCGCGCGTCGGGCAAAGCGTGGCTGCCCGGCGTCAAGGTCCCGCACCTCGTGCTCAATGCGCGCAACGATCCCTTCGTGCCGGCCGCCAGTCTGCCGCGCGAGGACGAAGTCTCGCGCCATGTCGTGGTGGAGCAACCCGAAGAAGGCGGCCACGTCGGATTCCCTCAGGGCGCACCGCCGGGCAATCTCGACTTTCTGCCGCAGCGGCTGTTCGGGTTTTTCACGCGCGGCGCCTGAGTGCGGATGCGCTCCGGCGCGCGCCGCAGCGCGGCGACCGAGCGCCCGCTCAGTCGAACACCGGCGTTTCCACCCCGAGCACCTTGTGCAGCTTCGGGCTCGTCGTCGTGTACTGCAGGTGGATCTTCTTTTCCGGGAAGACGTATTTCGCCGCGCCGAAAGCCGCGAGCGCGGCCTCGTGGAAGCCCGAGAGGATCAGCTTCTTCTTGCCGGGGTAAATGTTGATGTCGCCGACCGCGAAGACGCCCGGAACGCTGGTCTCGAACTTCTCGGTGTCGACCGCGATCTGCTTGCGCTCGAGCGCGAGCCCCCAGTCGGCGATCGGGCCGAGCTTCGGCGACAGCCCGAAGAACACCAGCAGATCGTCGAGCGGCAGCCTGCGTGTGACGCCGTCGAGCGAGGTCACACGGATCCCGGTCAGCGTGTCGCCGGATTCCTCGAAGCCGGAGATCTGTCCGACCAGGAACTGCATTTCCATCCGTTCGCACAGCTCGCGCATCTTCGCGACCGACGCCGGCGCGGCGCGGAAGCCGTCGCGACGGTGCAGCAGCACGACGCTTTCGGCCTTGCCGACCAGATCGAGCGTCCAGTCGAGCGCCGAGTCTCCGCCGCCGCAGATCACCAGGTTGCGGCCGTAGAACCGCGCCGGATCCTTGACGCGATAAAAAAGCTGCCTGCCTTCGAACTTCTCGATCCCGGCGACCTTCAGCGTGCGCGGCTGGAACGAACCCACCCCGGCCGCGATGAAGACCGTTTTCGTCAGAAAGCGCGTGCCGAGCGAAGTCTCGACGGAAAAGCGCCCGTCGTCGCGCCGCTCGAGGACGCTCACTTCCTGGCCGAGATGGAAGGTCGCGCCGAACGGCTCGATCTGCTTGAGCAGGTTGTCGATCAGCTCTTTGCCCGTGCACACGGGCACCGCGGGGATGTCGTAGATCGGCTTGTCGGGATACAGCTCGATGCACTGTCCGCCGATCTCCCGCAGCGAATCGACGATGTGCGCCTTGATTTCGAGCAGCCCCAGCTCGAACACCTGAAACAGTCCGACCGGGCCGGCGCCGACGATCACGGCGTCGGTCTCGATCGGGCCGTCGTGTGCGGTTGCGGTGCGGGTGATCGCGTCGTTCACTTGCGTGTCCATCGTTGCGGGCCGTAAAGATTAATCGACCGCGGCCGCGCCGCACGATTGACGCCCGCGATCCGGTCGAGTAATTTCGCCATCGTTCAATGAAGTAGATACTTCATTAGGGGGACTGTACCAAATGCAGCGCGGCCGGCAACGGGATATCCGGGCGGCGGGAATGGAATTGCCGGGCGCCCGACGCGCGCGGAGCCGCTGAGCGATGACGTACGCGCGGCCGCACGGGCTCGACGCAGCGCTCGCCGCGCTGGCGCGCGCGCCGCATCTGGTGCTCGCCGGCGGCACCGACGTGTATCCGGCGTTCGTCGGCCGCGCGATCGAGCGGCCGATCCTCGATCTGTCGGCGCTCGACGAAATGCGCGGCGCATCGACCGCCGACGGCGCGCTGCGAATCGGCGCGCTCACCACGTGGAGCGAGGTCGCGC